>JBPYDQ010001042.1:0-16355 GCA_051986135.1 Terriglobales bacterium
CCCCTACGGGAAACCCAATTGCGCCGGTGGTAAAGGTTTCCACAAATTCTGAGTTAGTGAAGCGCATGCCCGACATCATCGATGTAGACGCAGGCGGTATTGTCACGGGAGCCAAAACAGTCGAAGAGGCTGGGGCTGACATTCTGGAATGGGTGATCAGAACCGCCAGCGGCGAGGCGGAGACGATGGCAGAATCGCTCCACCAGGACGATTTCATTTTGTGGAAACGGGGCGTGTCGCTGTGAGTGTGGTACCGAACCGAGGTGCTGAATGGTTGGTGGCGGAGACAGCACGAGGCGCGGGAGCGTTTCTGCTTCGTTTAGACAACAAGCTAGTTGCGATTACGGGCGCTGGCAGCGGGATACCGGGTGATTGCCGAAATTTTCGCGGCTGCCCGGGCGCGGGTCAGAACACTCGATATCAACCTCGATGCCGCCGAAGAGATCCTGCAAACAATCCGCCATAGCCACTTGGACGCCGATGCCTCCGAGTGTGACGTGACAGGTGCCGACGCCGTAAATCGTACGTTCCGAAAGCCGTTTGGTCAGGACCGTGCTCGCCGATGGGAAAACGCGGATTCGCGAACTGGCACAGTCGCCGAACGTTTGCTCGAAATTGTCAGGCCTAGTGACCGAGGTAGACTGGCACTGCTGGAAGTACGAGGACTTTGTTCCGTTGCTTGAGGTTGTCTTCGAGGAATTCTCCCCTGACCGGCTGATGTTTGGGTCTGACTGGCCCATATGCCTGTTGGCAGCAGGTGCAAATTATTGAAGCTATAGGAAGCGCCAAGCGCCCGCGGCCACAGGACAAGATATTTGGCGATAATGCGTTCGTTTTTACGGGGTTGAAACGCCAGCATGGACCTGCAACTGAAAGAGAAGGTGATCCTGGTGACCGGAGGCGCCAAGGGGATTGGTGCCGCCATCGTACGTGCCAGCGTGGCCGAAGGCGCTTGCCCGGTCATCGTCGATGTCGACAGAGAAGCCTGCGACAAATTGGACGGCGAACTCACTCGTGCCGGCGCGCAATGTCATTTCGTTCACGGGCAGCTGACCGAGGTCGAAACTTGCGAACGTTCGGTAACCGAGGCCGTACAAAAGTTTGGCCGGCTCGACGCCTTGGTCAATAACGCAGGCGTGAACGATAGCGTTGGACTGGAGAATGGGTCGCCCCCTGCCTACCGACGTTCCCTCGAGCGCAACCTGCTGCATTACTACAACGTGGCCCATTTTTCTCTGCCCCACCTCAAAAAAACTGTCGGGTCCGTGGTCAATATTGCCTCGAAGACAGCAGTTACGGGCCAGGGTGGCACTTCCGGATATGTCGCATCAAAGGGCGCCATTCTCGCCCTCACGCGCGAATGGGCGGTTGAACTACTGCCGTACCGGATTCGGGTAAATGCGGTGGTTCCGGCCGAGGTTGAGACCCCGCTCTATCAGCAATGGCTCAGCCAGTTCCCCGATCCAAAACAGAAACTTGCTTCTATAACTGCAAAGATTCCACTCGGAAGGAGAATGACGACCTCGGCCGAAATTGCCTCAACCGTGCTCTTCCTTCTGAGCGTGCAGGCGAGTCATATCACCGGGCAGCACATTTATGTGGACGGAGGCTATGTCCATCTCGACAGAGCACTGACCTAGGAGCCGCGATGCAGGTAGAAAGCCACAAACAGCTGAGTGCGCCATTGACCGAGCGGCGCTTCCTTTTGCCCTTCGTACTGATCACCAGCTTGTTCTTTCTGTGGGCGTTTGGGGTCAATCTCAACGACATACTCATTCCCCATTTCAAACGGGCATTCGCGCTGAGCGATTTTCAATCATCCTTCATCCAGGTCGCTTTTTTTGGGGGTTACTTCCTGGCAGCGTTCCCCGCCGGGCGGCTGATGGAACGTATTGGGTACAAGCGCGGCATTCTTTGCGGTTTGGGCTTGTGCGGCTTGGGCGCGCTTCTCTTCGTTCCTGCGTCGCGAGTGGGAATCTATGAGTTCTTCTTGCTGGCCCTGTTCGTCATGGCCTGCGGACAAAGCTTTCTTGAGGTCGCGGCCAACCCTTACGTCACCATGCTGGGCCCGGCAGAAAGCGCGGAGCGTCGCCTCAACTTTGCGCAATCGTTCAACTCGGTCGGTGCAGTGGCGTCGCCGTTGTTGGGCAGCGCTCTGATTCTGAAGGGAGTTGAGTACACGTCTGCGCAGATGGGAACCATGAGTGCAGCGCAGCTGCACGCCTATCAGTCGGCAGAAGCAAGCACCGTAAAGTTCCCTTATCTGGTCATCGCTGGAATCTTCGTGGTGATGGCGGTCTTGATTTCTTGGGCGCGCCTGCCCGACATCATTGAAGAACATCCGCAGCAGAAAGCGGCCGGGCGGGACGGCGGCGGGATCTTTCGGCAACGGCACCTGGTAAAAGGAGTGATCGCACAATTCTTTTATGTCGGTGCCCAGGTCGGTGTCGCCAGCTTTGTAGTCCGGTTCGTGCAACACACCATGCCCGGCACGGCGGCCAGGACCGCTGCCTTTTATTTACTGGGACACCAACTCGGTTTCATGCTGGGACGCTTTACCGGGTCGCACTTGATGAAAATTGTCGCGCCGGCGCGGCTTCTGACGGCGTTTGCGGCGGGCTCGGTACTGTGCGCAATTCTTGCTATCCAGAGTCATGGAATCGTTCCTATCTATGCCATCGTCGTGCTCGGTTTTTTCCACTCGATCATGTTCCCGACTATTTTTGCTCTCAGCATTAAAAATCTGGGTGCGCTTACGAAGCGTGGCTCCTCCCTGCTGGTGATGGCAATCATTGGCGGGGCCGTGTTTCCGGCAATTATGGGAAAAATTTCCGACAAGCTGAGTATTCAGACCGCATTCATCGTGCCGGTGGTGTGCTATGTGTACATCCTCTACTTCGCAATGTTCGGATATAAGCCCTACCGAGCTTCGGCGAAACAAGATGAAGCGCGTGAATTGGAGGGTATGGCGACGTGACGCGTCGATACTGTTTCACCCTTGATCTCAAAGATGATCCTCAGTTGATTGCGGAATATAAGCGCCATCACCAACGCGTCTGGCCGGACATAGTCCAGAGCCTGAAAAGTTCTGGAATTCGGGAGCTCGAAATTTACCTGCTGGGAACACGGATGTTCATGATCATGGACGTGAATGAGCACTTTTCCTTGTCGGCGAAAGCAGAAGCTGATTGCGCGAATCCGAAGGTTCGCGAATGGGAAGAATTGATGTGGAACTACCAACAGCCGCTTCCCGAAGCAAAGCCGGGAGAAAAATGGCTGTTGATGGAACAGGTCTTTAGCTTGCAGTCCGCGTTGAATACCAGTGAAGCGGCGGACAGAGGAGAATCATTTCCTGTTCGGCCAAGGTAGAGTTGAATACTTTCGTTCGATCGAAACTTCTGCTCGAAACTTGACACCCGGTGGCGAGCTGCATTTAGAGGAGTAGAGGAAGGAATTTTCATAACCGGTCCGAAACAGACCCAGCTGATCTTCAAACCGACGAGGCGGCGAGTTTACTCGGAGTTGCACGAAGCCGATTCCAGGGACAGAGTGGGGCAGGGCATTTCCCTGAACGGGATAGAGACAGTCCCGCCCAAATTCATTATCGCGACCGTGCAACTGCCAGACAGGCTCCGCCTGGATTTTTCGAACCTCGATCAGCCGACGCTAGCGCCCCAAGCCTTTGGCCATGCAAAGCGGAACTGGATGCGAAAACACGGGACGGATCATTTATCGGCGGAACCTCCTTTCAGGTACAGAATGAGTTTCCTCTCTGTCAGCCCGCTGAGACTATGCGATGGGGTGTTCGCGGCCGCTAATGAGAACCAATCTGGTCGGTATCCGGTACCTTGTCACCCGATATCGGCCTAAGGTACCGTGTCTGCGTAGTCGGCAACGGCGAATCTATTCTCTCTGTTTCGGTCAACGATCGTTCCTGTGCGCAAAACATCAGCGAAACGACCAGATTGCTGATCGACCAACGAACTTCAGCACAGACTGCCCCAATCGGTGCTCCTCTTCCGATTGTGACAGACTTCTGGTACGCATTTTGATCTCTCGTATGCCGCAAACTCCTTCTGTCGCCGGAATCAGCAGGAAGGTGAAATCGGGTCCACGGAGGGTGACCTCTCCGTGTTGTTTTCTCTCGATCTGGTAACCCAGCTGAAGGCAGAAATGGATGAGATTGTTTTTAGTAGGCTCATCGGCTGCCACAGTAAACTCGACCACGTCTTCCAGGTACGGTTCATCCACTGGCTCAAGCACTTCGGAATAGCGCCTGAGGATGTCCTTGCGCGAGATGCCCCGGTTCGCAGCTTTCGGCTGCGGGTTCCAGTCGGCCAAAAACTCGGGGTGGTACTCCATCACCCAACAACTCAATCGACCTTCATAGGGAAGGCTCTTTGCTGTCGCCATAAAAAACCAGGGAACCTGCTTGCCCTGGTATAGGCGCGTGACTGACTGCAGACGCGGTTCGAAGCTCGAGCCAAGCTCTTCCTGCAAGACTCTTATGGCTCCCGGTTGATCCACTCCAAACGCAATTCCGGAGTCTCCGACGCGATGGCCGGGAGAATTGGCGATGTCAAACAATTCAAAGTATGTGTTGACCCCATAGAAGTAGAGGCCCGTGTAGGTCATATCTCGATTTGTGGTCGTTCGCTTTTCATTAGCCGCGAAATGCTTTCGTAGAAACCGATCTCGTTCGATCGCATTCGAGGTGAGTGAGTCGAGGACAACATAAAAATGATTCAGGAAGACTTGGGGCGATGAATCTGGTCGAACCGCTTGGGCTGTCATAGAACCTTCCAAGATTGGCGAAGGGAGGCCAAAGGATCTGCTTTCCAGCGATGTCCTCGGCATCGAACATGGGAACTGAATGTATCCGGCACAGGTCACGCCGGATGCGTTAGTTCTGCCGCCACCGGGTGCGTGATTTCTTGACGGCGAAGCCACAACGCTCCGAGTAAAGCGACAGCTGCAACGCCACTGATGATCCCATAGCCAGTTGTGTAGTGGCCGGTCTTGTCAACAGTTAGTCCTACCAGAGGCTGGACAACGAATCCCAGCCCGTATAGGAATGAGCACAACCCATATACGTATCCAGACTGCTCATTCCCAAACATCAGCGGTGGCAAGGCGTAGAAGGCGGGCATCCCTATCGCCATGGAAATACCAAGGAGACTTGTGGAAAGGGCAGGTGGAACCATGTGAGTCAGCAGCAACAGGACACTGAGGATGAAAACAAGTGAAGCCACCACCACATACGTCGCGGCATTATTCTTCCGTAGAAAAGGGGAAAGGAACGGTTTCAAGCTGAGGGCTACCCAGGCGTATATTCCGACGATTGCGGATGCAGCCGCCAGACCATACCCGCCGCGCACGAGATAATCTGGCGTGAAGGTCAGATAAGCCTCCGTAGAAACGTTGTAACCAGCAAAGGTCACCCCTAACATCCAGGCAGCCATTCTGTGGCTGGGGAGCAGAGAAGCCGCCGCCGCACCTCTCTTGATCGAATCCGGTGACAGGGAAGGAACAGACAGCGTCAACAAAAGGCCGACGGTCGCGAGTACAACCAGCACGAACATTGCCCGTTGCCAGCCGGACTGTTGCCCAATTCTGCCCAGTACAAACAGGCTGGCATACACTCCCACGGTCATGCTCATGCTGTAAAGGCCCATGATAAAGCCGAACTCTCTTCTACCTTCAAACCATACCGCGAGCAATTTCGGTCCGGCCACCAGGTGACCGGTCATTCCGGCCGAAAATATCACTCGTCCCAGGCACAGCATCCAAAAGCCCGATGCGCCGGCCATCAACGCCGTACCTACAACAATCAGGGTCCAAAGTGAAAAGAACAAACCGCGAAGACGGGACCGGTCGGCCAGCCATCCAGATGGCAGGGATGCAGCGGCAGAAACCAAATACCAAAGCCCGGTCAAGGCACCCGCCTCTGTGCGCGAAATGCCAAGGTCTCTTACCCAAAGATTCAAGAGGGGGAAGGGGGCGGAAAAGATCATCATCCCGCCTGCCGTGGTGACGACTACTAGACCTAAAACGAACCAGCGGTAATTCTGTTTCGGTGGGGGCAAATGCGGTCCTCGGTTTCTGAAAATTCAATCACCTATCTGCTGCGCTGGCGTAGCATAAACACCACGACCGACAGCAACGACTTGGCCCTCGTCATCCCTGACTTCTACATCTGCGACGCTGACCCGTCGGCCAATTTTAACAGTCCGTGCAATCGCAGTAAGGCGACCGCGTTTTGTTGGTCGCAGATAATCAATCCGAAGATCCACCGTTGGCACATCCCCCCCGGTTTTTGAGTGGACGGCATAGTCCCCTGCAATATCAATGAGCGCGCTGACAATTCCCCCATGTAACCAGTCCGAGCCATCCTCGCGTAGAAACTCTTCGCGAAACGGCATACCAATCTCGACTAAACCGCCTTCGTAGCGCACCAGTTCCAAACCCAGAAAACGTTGATACGGCGACTCGGATAGGTCAGGCTGTTTCATGCTGAACTTTCTCATCGAATTCCGCCGCGAGTTTCGCCAGTTGAGCCCGGTCCACCTTTCCCGTGCCGCTCAGTGGCATCGAGTCGAGGAAGTAGATGCGGCGCGGATAGGCATACGGGGCGCCATATTTTAAGAAGAACTGCTTGAGTTCCTCCGCGGAAGTGTCTCCGTTTTGTGATTGCACGATGAACGCGACTGGCACAGCCCCCTTGATGGGATGACGTAGGGGTACAACAGAAGCGTCTCGGACATTCGGATGCCTAAGAAGAATATCGACAATCTCTTTGGGATAAACATTTTCGCCGGACACATTGATCATGTCATCCTTGCGTCCAACGAAGTAGAAGAAACCATCCTCGTCACGACGCATGAGGTCTCCCGTGTAGAGCCACCCGTCGCGGAACTTGTTTTTGGTAACCTTGGGCAGCTTCCAATAACCCTTTGCCAGCCCCGGATTGCGGGTAATAAGTTCGCCCACCTGGTTACAACCCAACTCGGTCACGCCATCCTCGCCGACGATTTTGACGTCAGAGCGCGGGATCTGCCTTCCGCAACTTCCGCGTTTGATCAACCCATAGCGGCAATTGCCAATCGGGTCCGGCCCACCTTCGGTCAAACCATAGCTCTCTGCAATAATCGCTTCGGGGAACGCCGCTTGGAACTCAGCAACCAGTTCTTCGGAAACCTCGGCAGAGCCACACACGGCATAGCGCAGGGATTTCACATCGTTTTTATGGAGTTCTTCCTTCTTGGAAAGGATCATGGAAAACATTGCCGGCACTCCGGTCATATAAGTCACCTTATAGCGAGCAATGGATCGTATGACCTCGACAGGATCGAAGCCTGGCAAAATGACCACCGAACCTCCGCACAGCAACATAGGTTTGACCGCTCCCAGCATCGCGTTCTTGTGATACAGCGGGACCGCTACCAACGCTCGTTCCGTGTCATCGAACGCTTCGAGTTTGCACAGCACATCTGTGTTCCAGATCTGCCCGCCATGCGTCAAAAGAACGCCCTTGGGCTTGCCCGTCGAGCCGGAGGTGTATGGCTGTAGGCAGATGTCGTCTGGTCGTGTCTTCCTGCGCGTAAACAAGGGAGAAGCCGCCTGGAGCATCTGGTTGTAATTCAAAGCCTTGCCTGTCGCTTCGCCATCGACAACGAAGTGCCGTACTCCCGGAACCTGCGGGACCAGACACCAGGCCCGGTCAGCCATTTCTGAATTGGCGATAAGAGCCACCGCTTCTGAGTCGGCGAGAACGTAAAGCATCGCCTCATCCCCCATCCGGATATTCAGAGGCACCGGAACCGCGCCCAAGCGCATCGCTCCCAGTAGCGACTCGATGAAGCGGTAGTCATTGCTGAACATCAGGGCAATACGGTCGCCCGCCCCTATTCCCAGGGTCGCTAGCGCATTAGCCATCCGATTACACCGCTCATCCAGATCCCGGAAGGTGAGGACGACCTCATCCTGCAAAACGGCGGGCGCGGTGGGCTGAAGCTGAAGCGGGACATCAAAGAGGTGGCCAAGATTTTCTGGTAGCATTTCGCACGTCCTCAATCTGTCAGGGTCAAAACGGATTTCCCAAAGACCTTGCGATCAATCAACTCCTGTAATGCCTGCCGAGTCTCGGAAAGCGGTCTCGCTGAGTGAATAACCGGCTTGAGCTTGCCTCCGACAACCATGTTCATCAACGCGATTTGATCTTCGTAGGTCCAACCATCGGACCCGATGATTTCGAGCTCAAAACTCCAGATGTAGCGCAGGTCCTCAACTGGTCGGTAGCCGGCGGTTGCACCGCAGACCAGAAGACGACCCTGATGTCTCAACACCTTGAGCGAGGGTACCCAAGTCTCTCCCCCAATGTAATTTACAACTACGTCCACGCCACCACCACCGCCATAGCGAGGCTTGCCAAACTTCTGGTGCAGAACCTTCAGAAAGTCGTCCTTTGAGGTATCGATTGCATGGGTGGCCCCAATCTCTTTGAGCCTGCCCAGCTTCCATTCCGAACTTCCGCAGGCGATCACCTCGGCGCCGGCAGCGGCGGCAAGCTGAACACAACAAGCCCCCACGCCTCCTGTGGCGCCGAGAATCAACACTTTCTCGCCCGCTCGAATTCGTCCACGCGTGTGCATCATTCGAAGTGCGGTACCGTAAGCAATCGGAAGCGCCGCGGCGTCGACAAACGAGAGCTCTTCCGGCATTCGCAAAAGGTTCGTTACGGGCAGCGTCACCAGTTCGCGGCACGCTCCAGGGAGAGTTTCACCCATCATTCCGCGGCCCTCAATGTATGGGTAAGGACAAACGCGATCACCCACGTGCCACCTTCCGCCATCCACAGCAGACCCCAAAGCAGCGATTTCTCCCGAAAAATCACCTCCCGGACTCATCGGAAAAGGCGTCTTGAGCGAGGTCGTACCCTTCAGGATCATCGGGTCGAAGCCATTCAACGAAACCGCCCGCACCCGGATAAGCACTTCATCCGCGGCTGGAGTCGGATCGGGGATCTCCTCGTACTTCAGGTTTTCAACGCCGCCGTGGCTATAAAAGACGATCGCTTTCATTCGATTTCCGGGTTCCCGTTGTGGCAAGCGAGAGCTCCCCTCCTATGAAAACGGTTTCGTTCGAATGAAGGTCGCGCGGCCGACTCACAATACAACACAACATCCTCCAGTGGGTGTTCATTTAGAGTTCACATTTACGGCCAAACCTGGTTGCGACTGCCGGGACAGGGAAACGGAATCCGGGCGAATGGCGTATGCAATAATAATGACAAATCGAGAGCCAGTATCCATGGCTTCACCCGAGAAGTCGCCCTCCCGTCTTGTGCAGTTCTACGAGTTCGGCCCCTTTCGAATTGACGTTCGCGAACGTCTGCTGTTTTGCAATCGAAGGCTTGTGTCGTTGCCTCTAAAGGTCTTTGAAACGCTGTTATTCCTCGTGCAACACAATGGTCACATCGTCGACAAATCAGAACTCACCAGGAGACTCTGGCCAGACACCCACGTCGGTCCACGCAGTCTCGCACAAAACATCTTCTTGCTTCGCAAAATCTTGGGTGTTCCCTACTCAGAGTTCATCGATACCGTCCCTAGGCGGGGCTACCGGTTCGCCGCCACGGTTCGAGTCAGGCAAGAGGAGGAGGGAAGCGGGGTAGGAATCGGGAATCCCGCGCACGCCGGCGTTCTCGCTATCCGGCAGCTGGCAGTTCTTCCGTTTAGGTTCCTTGGCGAGGAAAGAGCGCCGGAAGCGGAATACCTGGGCATCGGGCTTGCGGAGGCACTGATCGGGAAATTCAGCAACGTAGAAGAGTTGGTCATTCGGCCAACCAGTTCAATTTTGAAGTACGCAATCCTCAGCCAAGACCTGCTTGCAATTGGAAGAGAATTGGAAGTCGATTCGATTCTCGAAGGCAAGTTTCAAGTCTCCGATTCCAGAATTCGCGTCACCGTGCAGCTTGTGAACGCCTACAACGGAGCTCCGCTCTGGGCCGACCGGTTTGACTGCGACCTGTCTGATATGTTTGCGCTCCAGGATGCCATTTCCGAACGCGTTGTTCAATCTTTGACCCTGAAGCTGAGCGCTGCGGAACGAGCCCGGCTGACGGCTCGTTATACGAAAAATGCTGAAGCGTTTCAATACTATATGAAGGGACGCTTCCATTGGAACAAACGAACCGCCAAGGGCCTGCTGAAAGCCATTGAAAGCTTCGAGTGCTCTCTAAAAAAAGATCCGAACTATGCGCTGGCCTACGCGGGGCTCGCGGACTGCTACAACATTTTGTCTTTTTACGGCGCATTCGCACCCCAAGAGGTACTTCCCAAGGCGATAGCGGCGGCGACCAGGGCGCTTGCCATAGATCCTCACCTGGCGGAAGCGGTTACTTCGTTAGCGTTTGCCACTCTGGTTTTCGATTGGGACTGGGCAGAAGCTGAGAGGTGGTTCAATCGTGCCTGGGAGCTCAACCCCAGCTATCCGACGGCCCACCAGTGGCTTGCGGAATACCAGCTTGCCATGGGACGCCTGGATGAGGCGGTAGCCGCCATTACTCGCGCGCAGGAACTCGATCCAATGTCGGTCACCATCAACCAACAACTGGGATGGATGCTTTGTTATGCGCGCAAATACGATTTGGCCATTGAACAGATTCAAAGCACACTCGAAATGGACCCCGACAATGCGTACCTGTATCACGACCTTGGATTGGCCTACATCCACTCCAACCAAGCGTCGGAGGGCATCACCGCACTTCAAAGAGCCAACGTTTTGTCTCCGGACGATCCGCAAATGCCCGCGTTCTTGGCGTATGCTTACTCGGTAACCGGTCACCACAAGAAGGACGCTGGGGAGATTCTCAAGCGGTTAAGCGAGATGTCGGCGCGAAGTTATGTCTCGCCGTTCTTATTTGCGATTATTTTTGCCGCACAAGGTGAAAAGGATCTTGCTTTCCGTTGGTTGCATCGAGCTTTCGGGGAACGTTCCAATTGGCTGATTTACCTGAACGTAGACCCAGCTCTTGACGCTTTACGCCCGGATCCCAGGTTTCAAGAGCTGCGAACCCGCATGAAATTGCCCTCCTTCCATCCGTGAACACATTGGCTGGCCTTCCAAATACTTACGTCGCTTTCGAAAATGAACAACAAATGAATGTACTTCGAACCCACCCTATCGTATCTTCATTCCGTCACGGGGGGAGCACCCCTCTGGTGGTCGCAAAGTCCCTGCGAAGGTGGCACCTACCGAAAAGCGACTTTTGTCGGGTAATCGCCGGTTCCTGACCGTCATCGCGGCAAAGAAGAAAGTTCTAGAGAGCACGAAATGGGTGCCAGCCTCGAAATGAAGCCATCTCCAAGCGAGGCCGAACAGGAATCTGCGCACCCGATCCCAAGGAGGAAAGTCGTGAATCTTAGGTTCTTGACGATTCTTTTTCTTCTGCTGAGACCCACATTCGGCGGGACACAGCCTCCTCCCAATCGAGCCTCCGCGCTCACCACCATTGCCATGGTAAACGCCACCTTGGTGGACGTGCGAACGGGAAGAGAAACTCCCGACAGTGTCATTGTGATTCGAGGGGAAAAGATCGAACAAGTAGGGACGTCCGCTAAGATCCCGGTTCCCTCGGAAGCCTTGGTTGTCGATGTGGCTCGAAAGTGGGTGATACCGGGTTTGATGGATATGCACGCGCATGCCGGAAACATCCCCGAGGCGCCAGTCAACCTCTATCTGGGGCAAGGCGTAACCACGATTCGATCTCCCGGCGGCAATGTCTCCTTGTTGCGGCTTCTTCGCGACGGGATCGAGTCTGGAAAAACGATTGGTCCGCGGCTGTTCTTTTCCGGCCCGCTCCTGGATGGCAATCCACCTGTTTGGCCGGACCAAAGCTTCATGGTCGACAGCCCGGAACGCGCCCAAAGCGCGGTCAATTTTCTTGCCGATCAGGGAGTAGACTTCATCAAGGTCTACAACAACGTCTCTGAGCCTGTGCTCGAAAGAATCATCGAGACCGCGAGACAGCGTGGTTTGCTTGTGGCCGGACATATCCCACGTTCGATGACCATGACCAGGGCAGTCGACCTTGGTATGAAGAGCTTGGAGCATATCCGCATCACCGGCCGGGAAATGCTGCCAGTCGAAGAAGCAAACCAGATCGACTTTCTTCCGCTCGGCCAACGAGAACCTCTGCTGTGGAAAAAATTTGATGTTGCCTCACCGAAATTTACCGAACTCATCAGCCATCTGGCCGACACGGGGATTTACCTCGACCCTACGCTTACGATCGATGAGTCTGATTTTGTCTTAGGAACGACCGCCCAACGCAACAATCCCAACAACTCAGTTCTTCCGCCGGAGTGGGTTAAGTTTGCAGAATCCTACCAGAGCCCCATCTACGAGGTTCCCGCACCCCTGAAGGAGATAGCTCGTGAAGGGTTTAAGAAAAGGCAACAATTTGTGGGAATGTGCAGTCGTGCGGGCGTAAAGATCATTGCTGGGACGGACGGACCGGGATTGGGTACCCTCGTTCCCGGCTACGGCCTCCATCACGAACTCGAGTTACTGGTGGAATCCGGACTCAGTCCTGAGCAAGCGCTCCGGGCGGCGACGCTGACCGCAGCCGAAGTCCTTGGCAAGGACAAAGAGCTCGGATCAGTCGAGCCTGGCAAATTAGCGGACATGGTGATCGTTGAGGCGGACCCGTTAGCCGATATTCGCAATGCGAGCAAGATCGAGCTGGTCATTAAGGGTGGCAAGCAGTATCGGCCTCGAGATTTGGTCAAGAGCCATCATTGATATGCTTCCGGCCGGGTGCAACTCAAGCCTCTGAAAAAATTCTATCGAATAGGAATTGAACCAAAAATGAACCTCCCTTGGTTGCGCAAATACCAGTAATTTGATAGACATTCTACCCCAATGCAGGGGAGTTTGATCCGACTGGCGCGAATAGGGGTGTTTATGAAAAATCATTGCTCGACCAGACGGCTGATTGGCTTAGTTGTCCTGACAGTTCTAGCTGGAACTCCAGCCAACGCTGACGAACTGTACGCACGCATTCGGGGAATTGTCATGGATTCTTCAGGGGCCACGGTGCCAGGGGCGCAGATCACCGCCAGCAATGAAGCCACAGGCATTCGGCGACAGTTAGTTTCTGGGGAGGACGGGTCGTATGAGCTCATCAGTCTTCCGGTAGGCGTGTACACACTGAGCGCTACCAAGAACGGCTTCAAGAAATTCGAAACCACGGGCATTGTCCTGACGGTGAGTCAAGTCTATGTGCTGAACATCCGGCTATCTCCAGGGGTGGTCAAGGAAGTAGCGCGCGTGGAGGCGAATCCAGTCCAAGTGGAAACGACTAACATGCAGCTTGGTACGGTGGTGAATAGTCAGGCCATTGTCGATTTGCCTTTAAATGGTCGTGATTGGATTCAATTGCAGCAACTCCAGCCGGGCGTAGTTTCGCAGTCGGATCGCAGAACGGACACGTATGCCACCAATGGCAGTCAGGCTCAGCAGAACAGTTTTCTGATCAATGGCGCGGACTCGAACAATTTCTTTGGGAACACGCCGGCAATCATTCCCAGCCCAGACGCCATTGCTGAATTTCGCATGGTCACCAATACGATTAATCCCGAGTATGGTCGTAACTCCGGCGCCATCATGAACGCTATCGTCAAGTCAGGCACAAACCAGTTGCACGGAAGCTTATTCGAGTTTTACCGGGATACGAGTCTCAACGCGACACGCTGGTTCCTGCAGAAGCCGGACGTATTACACAGAAACCAATTCGGCGGGACAGTTGGAGGACCGCTGTGGAAGGATCACTCTTTCTTTTTCCTCTCCTATCAAGGCACGCGCGAGAACCGCGCGGAGAATATTACAGATTATGGCGGCTCGGCACCGCTCGGACTGGTTCAGGTTTTCACCCCGGCAGAGCGGGGAGGAAACTTCTCGGAAGGCAGTCGTGGTTGTCCCTTTGGCCCAAATGCTTCGCCGATTCCATTTACAGACTCAAGCGGTATCCTTAAGCCGGCAGGCACGCCCTATTGCACCCTGTGGCCAAACGGCATTGTTCCACCTCGAGACTTTAATAGCGTCTCCGCGAACTTGCTTGCTCGCTACGTACCCTTGCCCAATTCGGGTCTGCGAGGCTACTCCTTCAATCCCACTCACACCGACCGCGATGACCAGGGACTTTTTCGGATCGACCATAATCTCAGTCCGAATGACGCCATCTGGGGCTATGGCCTTATTGAGCACAATCCGGGGCAGAATGACCTGCCCTTCTTTGGGGCGACTCTTCCAGGTTTCGCAGGGACGGCAGACCGTAAGGCGTATCAATTCGCCGTTGCTTGGAACCACGTCTTCAGTGCTAACACGCTAAACGAGTTTCGTATCTCCTACACGCGCACGAACCTACCTTTTGCATACCCGGTACACCCCCAGCTGCCCTCGTCGGCTGGCTTCAGCGGGATCGTGCCGCAAGATCCTAAGAATGCTGGGCTACCAGCGATCTTTATCAGCGGTCTATTCGGCATGGGGGACAGCCCGCAAGGGCCCGAAGACGAAGTTGGTAACACTTATCAGATTACGGACAACCTAAGCAGGACCGCTGGTCACCACAGCCTGAAGTTCGGCCTGGCGGCAACCCGCTTTGAGTACAACCATCTGTTCGAAGGCACAAACAACGGAAACTTCTCCTTCTCAGGCTCAGGGGCTTATAGCACTGGAAATCCCGGACTGGATTTTCTCTTAGGCATACCCGACAGCTATTCCCAGGCTTCAGCAAACACCGCTATGGCCAGAGGATATGAGTACTATGTCTTCGCACAAGATCAATACAGAATGCGTGCCAATCTCACTTTGACTTATGGCTTCGGCTGGCAGATCGATACACCGCTATCAAATCTCACCAATAACGCTCGAGCCATAAATTGTTTTCGGCCGGGTCAGCAATCCACGGTGTACCCCACGGCTCCCGCAGGTCTTATTTTCCCGGGCGATCCCGGTTGCACTCCGTCTGGCTACGAAACCCATTACGGCCATGTGGGGCCACGCATAGGGTTTGCCTGGAGCCCGGAGGCTGGCTGGTTGTCAGGCGGCACCGGCAAGCTGGCAGTTCGCGGCGGTTTTGGCATATATTTCAATCGCTCCGAGGATCAACCGGTTCTGCAAAATATCTTTGCTCCTCCCTTCTCTATCTTTTCTTTTGGTATAGGAGCTGTGGGCGGGTCGCCGAGTTTCGCCGCTCCCTTTACAGACGTTACCGGGTCATTTTCCATTCCAAACCTATTCCCATACACCGTACCCTCAGCCAGTACTGCGGATTTCAGTCTCTTCGAACCACTTAGCATTACGGTCACCGACCCGCGCTTTACAGTTCCGTACGCGCAGAATTACAACCTTACAGTCGAACGGGAACTTCCGGCAAAGACAATTGTCAGTCTCGGTTATGTGGGTGCAGTTGGCCATCACTTGTTAATAGAAAAGGAGCTCAACCCCGGCCTCAACCCACAGGCATGCGCTGCTAACCCTGACTGCGTAAAGTTTCGCTCAATCCAAAATGTTTTTTTTCCAAGCAACTTCCAGTATCCGGGCAATATCTTTGGCTCTGTCGGAGAGCAGACCACGGACGGAAATTCGAACTACAACTCATTTCAGGCCAGCTTGAGGAACAGTCCTTCGCATGGGTTGCAGTTCTCTGCTTCCTATACGTGGAGTCATTCGCTCGACATCGGCTCCCATTTCGAAGATACCGGCCTTTCCACCAGAGCTATTAACCCGCTTAACTTGCATGCGAACTACGGGGACTCGGTGTTTGACGCCCGTCAACGTTTTGTCGCTTACTACAGCTATCAGATCCCCAGTAGAAAGGGAGGCGGGAGCCTTATGCCGCTGCTGCTCGCAGGTTGGGAGGTGTCCGGGATCACAACCCTGCAAACAGGATTTCCTATAACCATCTCGAATCCTGGTTCCTTTACCTCTTTAACATGCACCTCTTTTGTTTTTTATGGCTGCTGGGACGTACCGAATGTGAGCGGGCCCGTTCACGTCTATGGAGATCCCCGAACATCCCCAAATAATCTCTGGTTCAATCCCGATGCTTTCTCGCCGCCGCCGTTCGGCGTTTTGGGAAATGCAAGACGCAATTTCTTTCACGGGCCTGGGTTGAACCAGACGGATCTCGCGCTGCACAAGTGGATTCAACTCGGTAGCAGCGAGTCTCGGCGTCTGGAGTTACGGCTCGAAGCTTTCAATGTTTTCAACCACGCCCAGTTCAATAATCCGGACGGCAGTTTCAGCGACGGCATCCCTCCCAATGGGACGTTCGGCAGAGTCTTATCGGC
>JBPYDQ010001043.1:0-2467 GCA_051986135.1 Terriglobales bacterium
TGAAACCTTCATGATGTTCGGGAAGAAATACCAACCACTCTTCTTGGGCCAGATGACGAATTCGTTTTCTAACCGTGCCCTGCTCATCGACGTATCGCTCATTGCGCGTCTTACCGTAAACATAGGCCCCAGCATACACCGGATTGCTGAGCACGCTATAGATGGCGGCGTAACTCGGGACGATCCACTCGAGCTGATGGCAATTCGCCAGGCATGGCACCACGCCGCGAGGGTGCATGGGGAAGGATAACTTTTGCGAGCGAAACCACATCCAGACTTGGCGGGCTGAGCCCAACTCTGTGAATTTGGCCAAGATGGTACGGATGACACCAGTGACGGCTTCATCGGGATGGAAACGAATCTCACCCTCCTCTTCGCCCCACACCAATCCCACGGGCAAGGCCCGACGTAGTTCCCCGCGGGAGGCCTTGTTACGGATTCCGCCATTGAGGCGCTCGCGAAGCGTGTGAAGTTCTGCCTCTGACATCGTGCCCTTTAAACCGAGAATTAAACGATCGTTGAAAAGTCCGGGGTGATACAAACCATCATTATCGGCGAGCAGGGTATCGGTGATGGCACACATATCGAGGAGGCGATACCAATCCGCATTGCTCCGTGCCAAGCGGGAGACCTCCAGCCCAAGAAGGATTCCCACTCGTCCCAGGGCAACCGCAGCGTTCAAGTGCTCAAATCCGGAACGTTTGACAAACACCTGGCCAGAAATGCCGAGATCTTCATCGATGGTGATCACTTGATTCTGGTTCCAGCCGAGGGCAGTCGCTTTCTCGACGAGTGCGTACTGCCGTGCGGTCGACTCGGGATGGTTCTCCATTTGCGAAGGATGAGATTGACGAATGTAGACGACAGCAGCCCGTTGCCGGTGACTGAATTTTATTTTGGGATTATCAATCATGATTCTTCCTCCTCCAATTCCGGAGTCTTGAAAGTTGTTTGCACGATGAGTCGGGCCAGCACTGCGATGGCCAAGCTTCTTGCTTCCTCCTGCAGGGTTTCCCATACCTGAATTTCGGGAATGGGGATATCGAAAAAGTTCAGCATGCGTTGCAAGGTGAGTGTTCTCCTCTGCTCGATAGAGTTCTCGTCGCGCGGGCCAAGGCGCCCACGGGGGCCTCGCTCAGAAATTGTGACGATTGAGGAGAGCGTCTACGAGAGCGCGTGCATGAAGCAACTCCCGAATTGAACCGAGAAGGTTGTTGTGGGGGTTTGCTTGCGATTCCGACGGGAGGGCCTCGAGGTCGGTCCACTCCTTGGGTATGAGTGCACGACCTCCTTCGGGCAAAGTCACGATCAGATGTAATTTGTCTTGGAAACGACGTTGCCCAAAGACAGCTAATTTTTTACCTTCCAACGGATGTTGCGGACGAGTGATGGTTACATGCTTTGGAAGGTCACGGTGGTGGGTAGTGTGTCGTGTGGTTCTATGACACTCTCGATCACGGATGGCTGGTGAAATTTGTCGAACACCGCATAGCCGACCGGCGCGTTGTGCGATTGATCCAGAAATGGCTCAAAGCCGGCGTGCTGGAGGAGGGCAGGCGAATACGGAGTGAGATAGGCACGGTTCAGGGCGGGAGTATTAGCCCGCTGTTGTCGAACACCTATCTACATTATGTACTCGACCTCTGGGTCCAACGATGGAGACAGAAGCAAGCTCGCGGAGAGCTAATCTTTGTGCGCTTTGCTGACGATTTCGTCGCGGGATTCCAATATCGTTGGGAAGCAGAGCGGTTCTTGGCGGAGCTGCGCGAGAGATTCGCGCTTCGGCCTCCAACTGCATGCCGATAAGACGCGCATCGTCGAATTTGGCCGCTTCGCGGAACAGAATCGGCGACAGCGGGGAGAAGGCAAGCCGGAAACGTTCAACTTCTTGGGTTTCACGCACATTTGCGTGAGGACCCGAAAGGGGCACTTCACGGTTCTACGACAAACGATACGCCAGAGGCAGCAAGCCAAGCTGCGGGCCTTGAAAGAGGAACTGCAGCGGCGCATGCACACGCCCATCGGGGAACAAGGAGCTTATTTACGGGCAGTCCTTGCTGGACACTTCCGCTATTACGGGGTGCCTATGAACGGGCCGGCTCTAAGCTCGTTTTACAGCGTGGTAGGCCGCCTGTGGTGGCGGGTTTTGCGCCGCCGCAGTCAGAAGCACCACCTGCCGTGGCGACGAATGCGACGACACATTCGACGCTGGTTTCCCTCGGTTCGTATCTGTCATCCCTATCCGCTACAGCGCTTGCGCGTTGACAACCAAGGCAGGAGCCGGATGCGTTAGCAGCGCCCGTCCGGATCTGTGGAGGGGGTCGCGAGTAATCGCGATCCCTACTCCGACCATCATATTCCGTTGTTGGCAAGACAGGGTTGTTTATGACGAAAACAAATATCTGGCAGCCCTGGTCACGCGAGGCTCGCCGCTGAGCTCGCTTGTTACGCCCAGGGGGGCTTGTTG
>JBPYDQ010001044.1:0-30640 GCA_051986135.1 Terriglobales bacterium
CTTCATGGTTTCGACGAATTCCTTGGCTACCTGTACCACTTGGACGCCTTGTCTGACCCTTATTGGTACAGCTACCCGGAGGACTGGATCGCGAAGACCGGGCCACGCGATGTGACGCACTGCTGGGCAACGAGCACTGATGATGCGACCGTGATGCCCCGGTGGGGAAAAGTGGGGAAACAGAAGATTGAAGACGAAGGGCCATTACCGCCCTTCCCCGAAATGAAAGACAGGCAGCACTGGCAAACAGGCCGCCCCGCGAAGTATGACATGGAAACGTTTGATGAGGTGCTTGTCCAGCATTCCAATGCCGCCATGGACAAAGCCAAGGCTGACGGCAAGCCTTTTTTCATCTGGCACAACACCACTCGCATGCACATCTTCACCTATATCCCACCCAAGTACCAGGCGATGATGAATTACGGGAGTAACTACAACGTGGAAGAGGCGGGCATGGCACAGTTGGACGACTGTGTCGGCGAAATCCTAAAACACCTACAGGAAATCGGCGAGGCTGAGAATACGATCGTCATTTTTACCACCGACAACGGGGCCGAGGTGTTCACCTGGCCGGATGGCGGCATGACACCGTTCAAAGGCACCAAGGGCACCAGTTTTGAAGGTGGTTTCCGCGTGCCTGCGATCATCTGTTGGCCCGGACATGTCAAACCGGGATCGGTTGAGAATGGCATCTTCTCCGGCCTCGATTGGTTACCCACCCTGTCCGCCGCCGCCGGTAATCCGGACATTACCAATCAACTCCTAAAGGGTGTAAAGCTTGGGGACCGCACGTACAAAAACCACCTCGATGGCTACAGCCAGTTGGCTCTGCTCGAAGGTAAAGGACCATCAGTTCGCCACGAACTCTTCTATTTCAGTGGCGCCCAGCTGGGAGCAATTCGACTCGATGACTTCAAGTTTCAGTTTCTCCAGCAGCCTTACGGCTGGCCGGGAGAAAAGGTCACGACTGACATGCCATCGATTACTAACATTCGACAAGACCCTTTCGAGCGCACCTCGATGCTTCGTGGGGAGACCACCAACACGGGTGCCTTTGGCTACGGAAATGAGTTCTATGCACGCGAGTTCTGGCGCTTCGTGGTGGTTCAAGAAGTGGTCGCCAAGGCGGCACAATCTGCCATCGAATATCCACCGATGCAGGAGCCAGCTAGCTTCAACTTGGATACCGTGAAACGCCAAATCCAGCAGATGATCAAGCAACATGCAGGCCAATAATCAACCAACGCCACTGGCGGCCCAAGTCAAACGCGTTTTTGGCCGCTAGACGGGATTCTTCACGCCCCAACCCGATTTCACCTTTTTACACGTGGCCTGGTGCTAAGGAGGTCTTGATTTTGGACGTGCGGGGTGTGCCAGGAACTGGGGCGGATGGACGTTGTGCCGCGTGCGGGCGGGTCAGAATTCTCGCGCTTAATGACTCGCTCAGGCGTTGACACAATCACCCAAATGGAACTTCTCTTTTGCCGCAGGCTCGAAACGTATGCCGGTACCCCTGGGAGAACCGGTGGCTCGAGGAACTGGGGCGTGTCGCGACTGTACTTAAACCGTGGATTAGTGGGGTTAGAGGAACTAGAATGCGATTAGCCCCAGCTCAAAGCACGAATAGGTACGGCGATCTCGGCTTACTTCGAAGCCTCTATGAATTTTGCCGCGCCAGAAACAAGGGCGCCCCCCTGCATAGCTATGCCCCAAGTTCTTCTTATCGGCAGGAATGCTTAGTCAAAATCTGTAGTCTGCGCACCAACTTCGTTCCCCAGCTCCCGCACTATTTGCCGGCTAGTCTGGATCCAGGAGGCCTTTTTTGTGCGCTACCGGACCCAGGACTTCTAAACATCCGAGTTTGTTGGCCGGAACCATAAGCCTGGTCTGGTGCGAGTTGTGCCCAGGTGGCCGTAACTACCAATACCAGGCAGAAACAAACGGGCCAGCGTTCGGGAAAAACAGAACATGGCTGGTTGGAAATTTTGTGTTGTTTGAGCTAAGGTATGTCATGTTCTTACTCCTTGTCTCCTGGCAGAGACAGTTGAAGAAATGCACAGCACTAGCTTAGCTAGCGCCCGTGCGCGAAGGTTGTGGCTTAGAATTTGAGACTCAGCAGGTATTGAATCAAGTCGCTTTTCTCCCCCTGCGTCAGACCCAGCCTCATACATGTGTTGTAGTGTTCGACCACGGCGTTGAGATCGGGGAAGCGGCCGTCGTGATAGAAGCCACCTTTAAAGTGGGTAGAGAGAGCGCCAATCGGTGAAGTCCGATAGCGCAAATCGGGGCCGCGATCTGCTTGGAAACTGTCAATGCACACTTCTGCGGGCTGATGTAGATTCCACCCCGGCTCGGTCCACAGTGGCTCCGCGTGACAGTTGTTGCATCCGGCCTTCCCGCTAAATAGCTCATCGCCTCGTGCGGCAGCCGCTTTGTCAAAGGCAACTGTCGGATTCGGCGCAGGAATGGACAATTGATAGAGCTGAAGGGCAGCAAGTTTGGAAGTGATGAGATCATCCTTCGGATTGATGTGGGGCAAATCAGCAACGCCGTGGGCCGCAGCGATCGGGAACTGCACGGCATTATTCAGGCGCGGATCGAAAAATCTGCCCTTTCCGTGCATCTCGAGATTTGCCACGAAGGCATTCCAGTGGGGTACCGAGCCCCAGCCGATCCAGGTGTGGAGATTCACGCCTCCAAGACCAAAAGCCGGAGGGATTAGGGAAGCGCCAGGCACGTTTGTGCCCGTGACGACGCCGTCCGTGACCTGCTCGGGGTTGAATGCTTTTCCATCCAGGAGCAGCTCGGCATCGAATTTTCCGGGACCCCAGCTGTGCAGCACCTTTCTCACGGTGGCTTGATCAGTGGACAACAGATTGGCAATCGCACTACACCAAAAAGCTCGGGCAGTACCCCCACCGGCAAAATGTGACGATGCACAAACGGAATGAGCAAACCTTATCTGTCAGGAGTAGCTGGCAGAAAGGCGGGAATGCCAACAGGCTGAAGCACCGCGTAGATTCTCGCGTCTCGCAACTGACCCGGCGTCATTATGGTGCTCAATTCTTTGAGGGCTTTGGCAGCCTCGTGGCTACCCGAATCTTTGGACAGACTCAACCAGACATAAGCCTGTATATAATCAAGCCGCACTCCCCGGCCGCTGGCATAGAGAGCCCCAAGATTTGCCTGCGCGGCGGCGTGGCCTTGCTCGGCAGCTTTACGATACCAAATGGCGGCCTGCCAGTAGTCGGGCGACCCGCCCAAACCATTTGCGAGGAAATAGCCTAATGTGTTCTGCGACTCGGCCACCCCTTGCAGGGCTGCGGCATAGTACCACTTGAAGGCTTCCCCTAAGTCACGTTTTACGCCCCGACCCTCGTCATAGAGGTAGGCCAGGTTCTGTTCCGCGGCCGGAACTCCTTTTTCCGCCGCCGCTCGTGTCCACTTGTAAGCACTGGCGTAGTCCCGCCGTACTCCATATCCCCGGGAATACATATATCCCAGGCAGGTTTCCGCAGAAAGATCGCCCCGGCTGGCGCCCAGCTGAAAAAGGTTAGCAGCGCGGGTATAGTCGCGCTCAACTCCTTCGCCGTGCAGGTACATTAGCCCTAATTTGGTTTCAGCGGTGGGATCACCCTGGTCGGCAGCTTTTTGGTACCACTGAACCGCCTGCGCATACTCGCGGGAGACTCCTTCGCCCGTCTGATACATATTGCCGAGATTAACCTGCGCGATGGCCAGGCCTTGTTCTGCCGCCTTACGAAACCAATTGGCTGCTTGTTGAAAGCTCTGGGCCTCTACTCCGCGCCCACGGAAATACATGTAACCCAGATTGTTCTCGGCCACAGCCAGGCCTTGAGAGGCGCTCGCACGGTACCACTTGGCGGCATCTGAGTCGCTCTGTGGAACTCCACTGCCGTGCTCATAAAGATATCCCAGCTGGTTTTGAGCAAGTGCAATACCTGCTTCGGCGGCCTTGAGCAGCCATTTGGCTGATTGAAGATCACTTTTGTCGACTCCAAATCCATGGTGGTAAGCAATGCCCAACAGGCAAGCTGCACCTCGATCGCCAGTCTTGGCCTTCGAAATAACAAAGGGTATCAGCGATAACGAGAGCCTAATTGGCTCCTGGCATGCTGGCATGGACTGAGCTGCAACCCTTTGGCTCTCTCCGAAACAGAGCACCCAGTCCAGGAGCAGCAAACAGACAGTTATCGAAGTGTGCACCCTATGAGTTCGAATTGCCAAGAATGTCCCCCGAACTGTTCCGAGCACGTTCGATTACTCGCCACTCAGGGCATCGTGTGCCTCTGGCATTGGCGATCGTTCTGGTGAGATAACCTAACTTCACACCTACCAAGAATAAGCACCTAAACGGAGATTCGGTATTGGTGGAATTGACAGTCGAGTGCGAAAAAGTTTTCGCCATGCGAGCTTACAAACAGGCAACCAAAGGAGACTACGGAATCGTATCAATTCGATTTTGGGCGCCAGCTTGGGAGGGGGATTTCCTCAAGGGCAGTCGTTGCCTCCCAACCCTGGTGTGAGTTCCAGCATTCGAGGCTGCGCCTTTCGCGATATCGGAGGGGTAAGAGCGAGTCGCTACTTTTTTTCCAGTTTCTTTGCTAGCTCGGCCATGAGCTTGGGCTTGAGTTCAGCCAGCATAGTGTCGATGATGCTCGACAGGGTCGCATCAGGGGAAGAGGACAGGGAGCAATCGCCTGAAGCAGCGGCTGCCATAGCGGCCGTATCGAGCTTGTTCGGAAGTTCGCTACTATTGCCGGTCCCTGTGCCGGAGTTGAAATCTTCGAAGCAACGGTCGGCGCCCGTGCCGCCTGAATTGGGTGAGTTCGACGTGGGCCGATCGAGGTCGCAGCAGCCATCCTGAGACGCTTCCGTCTCTGTAAGGGCGCGACCGACGCTCTGCGCACTTTCTAACGTTGATTCTGCTGGGCGCGCCGATTTCGGCGTCGCCGCCTGTACGGTTTCCGCTGTCTCGAACGCATGTGGCTCGAGTGCCAAAACTCGATGCTTGCCTTCGTCCGGTACGATCGGAGCGAAGGGTGCAACTGGTGGTCTTGAAATTCCCGATGAGGACGATTCTGCTTCGGCGCTAGAAGCTGATGCCTCGGCTCGGGCATCAGGTTCCAGTCCGCTGCTGGCCTGGGTTGATTCAGCAAATGGCGTCGGCCGGATGCTGGCGAATGCCGGCTCATCGTTCTTGTCGACTGGACCTGGCTCATACGAGCCGCCAAGCCCGGCCGTGGCAAGTGCTGCGAGAGCATTCTGCATCTCCCGTTCCAGCACCAGCGCGGATTCGGCACCCTCAACAGGAATCTCCTCCGCCACCCAACGCGCTGCCACCGCCATCGAGGCCGAATCGGAAGCGGCGACCGCGGCGGCGGTGCTCTCAGGTGCAGGCGAAATCGCCTTGGGCGTCTTAGCCGAGCCAGACGCAGCAAACGACGTGGACCCGGCATCGGCATCCACTCGCGTCGAAACCGGTCCCTCCGATGCGCCTCGGGGAAAAGCGGTCTCGTGCTCGGCTGATGCGGCTTCGCACGCGAAGGTGACTGATTCTGTATGGTCTGACTCAGACTGGGTAGGCCGTTCGAAGTCCAGCTTGCCATTCCGATCGCCGACAGGCGCTGCCCGAGTGGAAATGACCGACAGTTCGTGCGGAGTCACATCGTCGAGTCTTCCCTCAAGAGAACTTGAGGGCTCTAAACCAGGAGACGACGAAGTCACGGAAAATGCCGGATGATCCCTCGAGTCCCGATCGAAGTGGCGAGGCCTCGTGGCGCTTGCCGCGATATTCGGCTCTTCCTCGGCTTGCTCCCGCGTGGATCCCGGCGAAAGCACGGTCCGCCGAGCTTTCCAACCAGATTCCTGATCGCCAAATCGCGCCGCGTCGTCGACCTTTCTCTCGTAGCGAGCCATTGTCGGTGGGACATGTTTCTTGGCCTTCTGTTCTACCGAGTTTTTTGCTTGACCTGCTGTCTTCTCCTCCGGAGGCGAGCCGATTTTCGACTCCAGCTTGCCCAGAGCTGCCAGTAATTCGGAGGCCTCGAAGGGCTTGATGATATATGCGTCGGCCTGAACCTTGCGGGCCTCTTCCTGAGGAAACGGTTCCAGCTTTCCAACAGTGAGAAGGACTGGAATAGCCGATGTATCGCGATCCTCTTTGATGCGGGCGCAGACCTCCAGTCCGCTGCAACCCGGCATGTACACGTCGAGGACAACGACAGTCGGCTTCGACTCCGCAATTTGCTTCAAAGCGGCCGAACCATTGTTAACCGTAACCACCTCATAACCGGCGTCGGCGAGGATCTTTCGCCCCATGTTCTGGGCAGTAACGCTGTCATCGGCAAGCAGTAATTTGCGCGCCAAGGAATGTGTCCTTTGAGATGAGCCGAAGTTAGCCGGTCCTAAGCTGCAAGTCAATGTGAATAAGCAGGTAAGCAGGTTACTAGGGGGCAGCTCCCGTCAGTGATTCGCACTTAAATGGTTGTCAAACAATCAGTCATGTTCAAGCCGCGGGGACGTGCGCAGGGCGAACCCAAGTCACGTTTTCTTCAAAACAAAAAAGCCAGTTGAAGATTCAAAGAAAAAGCCCCTCGGAGACCGAGGGGCTCTGGGGGAGGACGGACTCTTTGGGAGTCCCACTTCAAGAACTATTGCTGCTGGGGCGTGCCTGCCGGGGCACCAGTCTGCGAGCTGGAGAGCTGCTCGAGATCATTCTTCATGAGGCTGACTTCGACGCGGCCACCGCTGATGCGTTTCGGCTTTTCGCCGGTGTCACTCACGGGAGCACTCGGAGCGTTGCCCATGCCGACCACATAAATCCGGTAGACCGGGACATCGTGGTTCAGGACAAGGTAGCGAACCACCGAATCCGCCATCTTCTGCGAGGTCTGAATGGCGCCTTGCCCGCGTCCGGACGAGAAGCCCTGGACCTCGACGATGTAGCCGCGCTGCCCTTTCAGATTGGCCGCCATGTCGTCGAGAGCCTCCTTGGCCTTCTTGCTGAGAACCGTCTGGCCGGGGCGGAAACGGATTTCGGTCTGCGTGGTGGGCTTGTATTGGTCAATGTTGGTAACCACCTGCTCGACCGTCTGCAGACGATTATGCGCCTGCTGGGCGGTCTGCTGGGCCTGGGTGGCGCGGTTGCCGGCGTCTACCGCATGTTGGTCGGCTTCGTTGGCCTTGTTCGAGGCCATCTGGATGCCTTGCTGGGCACGGGAATCGACGTCCTTGATCATTTTGCTGTTGTTGGCGGTGAGCTCATCGAGCTCGTTGACCCGGTCGCGGATCGGCTGGGTCTGCTTTTGCACGTATTTCTTGCGGGCGAACGGATTCAGGCGACCCCAGAACCCTTCGTGGGTCTGCGGCTCGAGAGGCGCTTTGCCGCTGGCGCCAGCCTGAGCGGGGGCGGCAGCGTTCTGGTCGGCAGGCGCAGCAGTCTGCGGGTTGGCAGTAGGCTGGGCGGTCTGCTGATCGGCAGGCTGCGACTGGGTAGCGGCCGGCTGCGAAGAGGATGCTCCGGACTGAGAGCTGGTGTCATTCTGCTGGGCGAGGACAGGCACGGCGACTGCGCCAGCCAGCACCAGGATCAAGAGTGGGCGGTTGTTCATTTTTCTATTTCCTCCGAAGTGGGGGAGCTCCGAGGCTCCGACTCGAGCACACCCGACGGGCGTGTCGCGATTCTAAATTCAATTGCGTCTTTCCAGCGGACCGACCGGCCACGCCAGCCTGCTTCGACGCCCGGCAGGCCTAAGAACCATTGGCGCAACCACAGGCCGCACCTAACCTGAGTCACTACATGTGAGATGCCAAAGCCGGCCAGTGAGATCTAAACCTAAGTGCTTGTACTCTAAGGAGATTTTACGCCCAGAACTGGCGCCATGCACGTTCCTTCCGCCTGCGGAGAGTAAATTTGGCAAGCACAGGTATAAAAACTGCGGGGTCGAGGCAGCATTCAACCGAGAGCCGGAAGGCGTTCTGCTAACGGGCTATGCGGGCAATTCTCCCCATACCTGGAATTTGTCCATCCCGATCCAGACGGATCCGTGTTCTCCTTCGCAGGGCTGGGAATCACGACCCTGAAGGCTCGGTGCTGAGGTCTTTTCGAACTCGGAAGTTTGTAGCCTTACCCACGCTGAAACCGATATAAGAGACTTTCTTAACTAGCCAGGAGGGCGAATGTCTGAGCGCGCGAAGCGCAGTTGCCGGAGTTGGCTATCACTCTCAATTTCCATTTCGTTTGCCTTGCTGACAACGCTATCGCCTGCACAATCCCAGCCGAGCGCAAGCTCCCTGGCTTCCGAGGCGATTCCGTGGGATCGCGCGCAGCAATATTCGAATTTGGCGGTCCAGTGGATGCAGGAATATCTCCGCATCGACACCACCAACCCTCCCGGCGGCGAACTGAAGGCGGCAATTTTCATGAAGAGGATCCTCGATCAGGAGGGCATTGAGAACCAGATTTTCGAGTACGCGCCCGGGCGGGCAGATCTATGGGCAAGGCTGCCGCACAGCGGTGCGAACTCAGAGCGGCCGATCGTTCTCCTCAACCATATGGACGTCGTTACCAGCGATCGTTCGCACTGGAGAGTTCCGCCGTTCAGCGGGGAGATCGTAGATGGATCGCTATACGGGCGCGGCGCGCAGGACATGAAGGACGAAGGTCTGGCGCAGTTGGTGGCGCTGGTCATGATGAAGCGCGAGCGCGTTCCACTGAAGCGTGACCTCGTCTTGCTGGGCGTCAGCGACGAGGAAGTGAATGGGAGCGGGACCGACTGGTTCATTAGCCATCACCGCGAGCTGCTCGGCCAGGCCGAGTTCCTGATCAACGAAGGCGGCGAGAATCTGGTCGAGAATGGAAAGCTCAAGTTCGTCGGCGTAGAGGTTGGCGAGAAATCCACGTTCTGGCTGCACGTGGTGGCGCATGGAAGAGCCGGCCACGGGTCGCGGCCAATCGCCGATTCCGCGCCTGACCGGCTGGTCCAAGCTCTTGCTCGGATCGTCCAATACCGCCCGCCGCTCAAGGTTTTGCCGGTGGTAGAGGAGTTCCTCCGCGAAATCGCTCCTTACGAACCTCCGGAAAGGGCGCGCCAGTTTCGTAATATTCGGCAAGCGGTCGAGGATAAGAGATTCCGGGATGAAGTGGAACGCGATCAGTCGCTTAACTACATGTTACGAAACACGATTTCGCTGACCATGTTAGGCGGCTCAGAGCAGACGAATGTCATTCCGCCGGAGGCTTGGGCCAATCTGGATGTGCGCCTCCTGCCGGGAGAGGATCCACGGAATTTCCTGGAATCGATCCGCCAAACTGTCGCCGACCCAAACGTTACCGTGATGCCCCTGAATTCGGAATTTCGCACCGCGAATTCCTCGCCCACGAGCACTGCCTTATACCAGGCGATCCGTGAAGTATCGGCTCAGTATTTTCCGGGGTTCCGGTGCTCCCGCGCCTGAGTAGTGGATATACCGAGAGCCAGCGCTATCGGACGCTGGCCATCGGGGCCTATGGCTTTACACCTTACCTGACAACAGAAGAAGAAGGCTCCACTGAACATGGCGATAACGAACGGATTCGTGTCGACCAGGTGCGGCGCGGGCCGAGAGTACTCTATGACGTGGTGGCGAAAGTGGCGGGGACCGAATAACCGCAGTTAATTCCGCACTTGCCACTTAACGGTCGGCCAATCAAGTCATTCCCTGGTTTAGGAGTGCAAGTGCTTTTCGTATTGCTCGTAGATGTAGTTGTCCGTCATGCCCGCAATGTAGTCGCACACCACTCGGGCCAGTGGCTGGCGCTGGGCTTTTTGCTGATAGGCGGCGGGAAGCGAGTTCGGATGCGCCATCCAATAGCTAAACAAGCCGGCAATTACCCGTTCTGCGTCCTCTTTCTCCGGTTGTAAGGCCGCACTGAAGTACAGCCTGGAATAGAGGAATTCCTTCGCCCGATGGCGCTCCGATTCCACCTCTTCGCTGAAACTCACCAGGCGGTAAGGATGCGCCCTGACCTCGTCAAGGCTGCTGATTTTTGCCAGGTCCAGGTTCTTTTGAGTGTTGCGGATCAAATCGTCAACGAATCGATTCAACATGCGCCTGAGCGCCTCGTTGAATTTCAATTTCTCGAGCACCTCGGGAAACTCCAGAGCAACATCCTGATAAAAGCGGCGGAATCGAGCGACGCCGCCCGAGATTTCATCCAGCGTAAGCAGGTGGGCTTCGTAGCCATCGTCCAGGTCGGCGGTGTCGTAGGCAATCTCGTCCGCAAGATCGATCAACTGCGCTTCCAGTGGCGGTCGCTGGTCTAAGAAGTATTCCTCCAATTCGGGGAAGTCGCTCGCCCGGTAGTCCCGCGAGTGCTTGATGATTCCTTCGCGCACCTCAAAGGTCAGGTTGAGTCCGGGGAACGAGGCATAGCGTTGTTCAAAATCCTCAACAATGCGGAGCGCGTGCAAGTTGTGATCGAAGGACAAACCATGCGACCGCATGACTCGATCCAGCGACTTCTCGCCGGCATGGCCGAAGGGTGGATGGCCGAGATCGTGGGCTAGGGACAACGCTTCGACCAGGTCAACGTTTAAACCCAGTTGCGCCGCTACCGTGCGAGCAATCTGCGCGACCTCAAGCGTGTGAGTCAGACGATTGCGAAAGTGATCCGAATATCGCCGCGTGAAAACCTGGGTCTTATCGTTCAGACGGCGAAACGCTCGGGCATGAATGATTCGGTCGCGATCACGCACAAAGTCATTGCGGTACGGGTGAGAGGGCTCAGGAAAACGTCGGCCACGTGAGTCTTCCACACGCACCGCATAAGCAGCCAGCATGGCAGAAGGATAGCAGCCGCAGTTAGCACTTGGCATCCGGCCTCCCCGCTTTGGGTGACCGGCGGTTCCTGCGTGAGAATTTATGGGAACAATCGGGAGAGAACTCAGCAAATCAAGATAACAATTTAGGGAACAAAACTAAAAGGCGCGGTATCGCTCCGCGCCTCTAGCATGCCCGCGGGCAAAGGCCACACTGCTACTTTTGTTGGGGCTCTTCCCTCGCCAGTTTAATCTTGGCGGATTCGAGCTTCTTCTGCACTTTGGCGAGATTTTCCGTATCAATCTCGGCAGGAATGGTCTTATTCCACTCCGTGACCGCCCGTTCCCAGTGAGCAGCGGCCTGCCTTAGGCGGCCGGTTTTCTGATAGACATCACCCATGTGGTCCTGCACGGTTGGATCATTGGGGGTGTGCTGCAGGGCCTTGCTCAGATTTTCCTCGGCCAGGTCGTACCTGCCAAGCTTGTAGTAGGCCCAGCCCAGGGAGTCAAGGTAAGCCCCGTTGGCCGGATCCAGCTCAACCGCCTTCTTGATACAGGCCAGTGCCTCATCCAGCCGAACACCACGATCGGCGAGCATGTAGCCGTAATAGTTCAGTGTCATCGCATTTTGCGGGTCAACGCTTAGAATGCGCTTGAACTGCTGCTCGGCGACGTCGAATTTCTTCTGACGCTCGTAGATCGATCCTTTCACGAACGCTGTGTACTGCTTGTCCTCGGGTTTCAAGGAGAGCTGGTCTGCTTTGTTGATCGCATCTTCCGCTTCCGGCCAGCGCTTCAGACGGCTGTACATCTGCGATAGGGCAATATAGACCTCGCGATCCTCCGGTTTGCCCGTGAGCAGCGACTTGACCTGCTGGAGTGCCGCGTCCGGGTCGCCGGTATCGGCAAGCTGTGACGCCAAAACCATTTTCAGATCGCGATTATTGGGCAGCTTCTCCACCGCTTCCTTGGCGGCGGCGGTTGCTTGCGGCCAATTTTTGTCCTCACGATAGGTGTCGATAATTTCCTGATAGCCCCGCGACACGTTGTCATCGCCGAGCTCCAGCATCTTGCGGAAGGTCTCGATGGCGAGCTGATTATTGCCCATGTCGCGATAATCGCTACCCAGCCGCTCCAGGAACACGGCCCGATTGTTTTTGTCACTTTGGGTGTAGCTGGCGTCGGCCTTCTCCGTCTTGTCCAGCAGATCCTTTAGGGTTTGGGCTGCTTCCTCATATCGACCCTGCGCCTGATAGATCGATGCCATCTCGTAGGGAACTTCAATCGAGTCCTGGACAATGGCCTGGGCTTTTTTCAGATTGTCGAGCGCTTCATCGAACTGGCCTGATTTCTTGTAGATATCAGCCATACGGAGGAAAGTCTGCGCGTCCTCCGGATTCGCATCCGCAATGATCTTGTACTGCTCGAGAGCTGCCTGCGTCTGACCGTCATTTTGCAGGTTTTGCGCGAGGCCGCGAATAGCGTCCAGGTTGTCGCGGTCCAGCTCGATGGCATGCCGGTACGCTTCGATGGCTTTTTTGTATTCCTTCTGCTGCTCGTAGGTGTAACCCAGTGCCGAATACAGCTTGGCCGTGCGCGAAGCCTCGGGAACTGAATTGAGAGCTGCAATTGCGTGACCGGAGTCGCCTTCTTCGGTGTAGAGATAAGCCAGAGTAGTAATCGCTTCTTCCGAATCGGGCTGCAACTTGACCGCTGTCTTGAACTCACTCTCCGCCTTGGTCAGGTCGTGGTTCTGGCTGTACAAGCGGCCCAGCAGAATGTGATCTTCCACCAGATTGTCAGGATCCTTTTCCAGCTTGATTATTTCTTGGTACTGCTCAATGGCGAGCTTGATGACATTCTGATTTTGCGATCCACTTTGCATGTCCCCCATGGAGCGCAGGTAAATACGGCCAAGTAACTTGTGGGCTTCGAGGTTATTGGCGTCGCGTTTGAGAATGTCCTGGGCTTCCATTACCGCGTCGCGGATACGGCCGGTCTTGGCGTAAAGCTCCGCCAAACCCGCCATCAGATAGGAAGAATCCGGATCAGCATCGATCGCCTGGTGGTACTCCTCAATGGCCTTATTAACCAAGTCGCTGCGCCCGTACATCGTCACCAGCTCCTCGTACATGTGAGCCATGGCGTAGTGGTAGTAAGCCTCAGCTCGATCGGGTTTGTGAGCAGTGTCTTGAGGAGCAGTGTTGACCTGCTGTGCAGGATTCTGTTGAGCCGCTGCAATTGCCAAGGCCAGGACAGGCACCGAAACACTCGCGAAAATTCTCTTCATCGAAAACCTTTAGTTGTGAGCTACAAACCGGACCTCAGCGATTGGATGCCGAACCGCGGCAGTCGGGTGCTTCTATTGTAACCTTTGCCAACTCGGGCGGGGGCACGGGAAAGTGTAAAGAAATGTAGGCTCGAGGTCTCGGAAGTACAGGCCAAGCAAACGCCACACCTGAGCAGAATCCCAAGTTCCTAGCTACGGGCACGAACTATCAGTGCCGGAAATGGCGGATTGCGGTGAATACCATTGCCAATCCCAGCCGGTCGGCGGCTGCGATGACTTCTTGATCGCGCACCGAACCACCGGGCTGGATAATGGCCGTAGCTCCTGCCTTTGCGATTTCCTCTACTCCATCGGGAAAGGGAAAAAAGGCATCCGAGGCGGCCACCGTTCCCTTCAACGGCAGCACGGCTTTCATGGCGCCAATTTTGCAGGAGTCCACACGGCTCATCTGGCCGGCGCCTACGCCCACGGTCTGGCCGTCACGCGCGTACACGATGGCATTGGATTTTACGTGCTTCGAGATTTTCCAGGCGAACACGAGCGCCCGCTTCTCCTGTTCGCTAGGCGCTCGCCGGGTCACGAGCTTGAGTTCACCTTCGTCCAATTGGCCTAGGTCGTTGTCTTGTATCAGGATTCCACCGGAAACGTTCTTGATTACCCACTTCTGAGGAGCGTCGGCAACTTCCACCAGGCGAAGATTCTTCTTGGCGGCAAACTTAGCGCGGGCTCCTTGGTCAAATGAGGGTGCGGCAATTGCCTCGACAAAAAGTTTTGCCATCTCCTCGGCGGCGCGCGCGTCCACGGCACGGTTCACGCCGATAACTCCGCCGAATGAGGAGACCGGATCGCACTCCAGAGCCTTTTGGTATGCCTCGAGCAGAGTCGTGCCCGTGGCTGCGCCACATGGATTGGTATGCTTAATGATCGCGCAGACGGGTTCGGAAAACTCCTGGGCGAGGTCCCAGGCAGCCTGAAGATCAACGATGTTGTTGTAGGAAAGCTCCTTGCCCTGGAGTTGCTGTGCATTGGCGACCCCTCTGCCGGATCCGTCCGAGTAGAGGGCAGCGGTTTGATGAGGATTCTCTCCGTAACGCAGGTCCGCGACCTTGGTGAATGACAGCCGCAGCGTTTCGGGAAAGCTGTCCTTTGGGCGCAGCTCGAAACTGCCGTTTGCGCCGATTTTCTCGAGAGTCGAAGCGATGGCGGCATCATAAGCGGCGGTGGTCGCGAACGCTCTTTGCGCCAGGCGCCATTTGGTTTCCGACGACAGCTCGCCTTCATGCCGCACCATCTCGTCGGCGATGCTGTCGTAATCGGCGGGCGAAGTCACAATGGCGACATCGTGAAAGTTTTTGGCCGCCGAACGGATCATCGAGGGACCGCCGATGTCGATGTTTTCGATCAGCTCTTCGAAGTGCACGCCCGGCTTGGCCGCCGTTTTTTCAAAGGCATATAGATTCACCACCACCATATCGATGGGCTCGATGCCGTGTTCGGCGACAGCAGTGCGGTGCTTCGGATCCTCACGCCGGTGCAGAATTCCGCCATGGACCTTAGGATGGAGAGTTTTCACGCGTCCATCGAGCATCTCCGGGAAACCGGTAAGCTCGGAGACGTCTTTAACCGTGATACCAGAGTCGCGCAGGAGTTTGGCCGTGCCGCCGGTCGAGATTAGATCCACGCCCATGCCGGATAGCTTGCGCGCAAAATCGACCAGACCGGTTTTGTCGGTTACGCTTAGAATAGCGCGTTGAATTTTGGCCATTCAGAACCTCGGGATGTCCGGAGCGCCAAGAAAAATTCTATCAGTAAGCGCGGATCAGCGAGGCCTTGCGGAAACAGAGCGTCTGTTTCGAAACGAGGATGGCGCTATCTAAGCCCAAACACGGTGAGCCGATCTCTAGCTCCCACGTACACCTTGCCATTCGCAATGGTGGGTACGGAGAACTTCACGGCACGGCCGGGATCATCGCGGCGAGGATTGTCGCTGCTGGCGTACAACTGTTGGCTGAGATCGGCAGCGTTGTAGGCGCGCAGGATCGCAGGGCCATCGTCAACGTAAGTATCGGCCTGAATGAGCCAGAGTATGCCATTGCGATCGCCATCGGCTGAAATCGAAGGCGTCGGTCCAGGGAAGCGGAAAGTAGTGGCTCCTTGTGAGGTAGGCGAGGGATCAAAAAGATTCTCATCCGGATCGAAACGAAAGGCCTTCATAGTGTCATAGCTCGGGCCCACGTAGAGGGTATCCTTCCACCAGGCCGGTGTGCCCCAGACACCACCGCTAACTGCGGGCAGCGACTGCACGATATTGGTATTACCGCTGGCGTTGTAGTGGCCCATGTGGGCCGGGTCCACGATGTAAAGGGTCCCCGATTTAGAGGTTTCTACCGCCAACTGGTGACCGGTTTTCGGTGCTGAGAACAGAACCACGCCGCCCGAGCCGGGCTCGATGTCGCCCGCGTTTAGATTGGCTTCGTCGAAAGGTGTAAAGAAATCCACGACGCGCATGGAGCCGCTTCGCCAGCCCAGCCGCACGATACTGTCCCCGAAGTCAAAACCTCCCTTGGCTGCAGTGAAGTCGCCATTGCCGGTGGCGAAGAAAACATCTTCGCCGTTGCCGGCCGGGGCTGCTCCTGATTGCCAAATGCCTCCGCCTTGCTTGTCCGGACTTGAATTCCACACCCCAACTTGCTCCAAATTCGAGGCGTCATAAGCCATCACCCAGCCGTGAAATGGCCAGCCATCGCAGTGGGCCGCCCAACTGATGTAAACCAGCCCATTCTGCAAGAGCAGGCCGGGACGCTGGTTCTCACGAAGCGGGTCGAAGCGCAGCCAGCCATTGCTCGAACCGGCTCCTTTGCCCCGGACAACGCCACCGAGGGTTACCGGACCACCCATCTGCTCAGTTCCGGTGGCGACATCGAGGGCGTGCAAACGCTGCACAACCTGGGTCGACTCTTTGGTTTTGGCTACTACGTACAGGGTGCCGCTGTTGGGGTCAATCACGGGCGTGCCGGTGATGCCGATCTCCGGCGTGATATCGCCGCAGGCGACGTCATCGCTGGACACCGACACGACGCCCGACCCCGAGTCGGCGAGCGTGGCTTTCCACAGGGGGGCGGCGTTTGGTCCTTTGTTGCTGTCGGCATCGAAAGCGTAAACGCTGCCGTGCTGCGTGGCTACGAAAACCACATTGTGAATGCCTTTGCCGGGAATGTAGAGGCCGGCGATGTATAGCGGTTGCGCATACACGCTACCGTCGACCGCCAAGCTGAACAACCTGCCGAACCGGCGGGAGTTCACGTTCGTAGGCGTAAGAATGGTTTCTCCCGAGTTCACGCCCTGGCGCGCGATGCCGTTGTGATATGTGATCACGCTCACTTTGGGCAGGTCGCTCCCCGGAGCGGGGGCGAAGGCGATCAGCGCGAAGACAACGATAATGGCAAGCAATACGTCGCGGTGCTGTACCCGTGAGGTTAGCTTTGTCATTGCTGAGTCTGATGCGACTTCGAGGACAGATGTTTCGTAAAGAATTGTCAGCAGGACAACCCGGCCGTCGAAGCAGAGCAGCACAACAGTTTACTCGATGCGGTTGCCAGTGGAAAACAGAGATTCTCTAGGCAGTCAGGGAGTTCAGATCAAGAGACGGATTATCAGAAGGCGGGAAACAAAATTCATGAGTGCTTGCTCTAGCTGCCTGCTTGACGATTAAGCTTGCGGCTTTCCCTTGGGCCGCACTTGCTGGTTCCGCGTCGGCCGTGTATTCGAAACTATGGCAGCCTGACTCGTTCGGGATTTGCTTGGTTTTCTTCGAAACGAAGCGGAATACGAGTCGCAGGTGCGAAACTGCCTCTTCCGCCTCCCTTTTTGCCTCGACCAAACCTTTGTAGGGTCTGGAATTTTTTCGCGTTCCGCACCCGGATCCAGCAAACGCCGAATTCGCCTCCCCGGCCGAATGCCGGCCGATGCCATAAGAACGGGTGTGCGGGCTTGCTGTTCCTCTTCACACCGTCGAGCGACTAACCGATCCTGCGGCAGCCGGTCTCCCTGTTGCGGATGCGGCTTTTCTTACGCCAGCGATCTCTGCAAATGGCGTAGCGCCGTGCCATCTCGTTATGTGAAAAACTTGTCTTGGAAGCATCGGACAATTTGCCTAGCAGGCCGAGCACCTTCCCTTCGAGATCAGCCGGAGGCCGCTTGCTGGGATTGCTGAAGAAAAAACCCTACTCGATCTTCAAGCGACCGAGAGCCGAGTCGAGAAGGATCCATTCTTCATCAATGGACAAGGCCGGCTTCTCCTCGAAACAGCTTAGAAGAAGACGGCGCGGCCGGCGAGGTGTGTCGCAGGGCTAGGGCAGGGATGGAACGGAAGTACCTTGAACGCGGCACACGCCGTTCCGCCGCCAGCCACTCTCGCTCATACGGCATTCAGCGTTCATCCATCCACCTGCGTTGTCCTCTCGGCAGCGCGAGGAAAGGGGTTTGTCGCCCGGCATCAGGGTGAATATCCTTGCGCTATCTTCCTGAGCTGGCAGCCATTTTCTTCACCATGGCCAAGACCAGCTTGCGGTCGCTCTCGTTGAGACTTACGGCATAACGGCGAATCTGACTGAGGAAGCGGACTTCGTCGTCGCTCAGTTGAGGTGAGCCCTTTGATCCATTGTTGTGTCCGGCATCAGCGAAGAACTGTGACAGCGGCAAATCCATGGCGTTGGCAATTTTGGCTAGGGTATCGAGGGAGGGGATGGTATGTCCGTTTTCAACCCGTGAAAGGTAGCAGCGGAGTAATCCAGTACGCTTCTCGATATCTCCCTGGGACATCCCTTTCTGCAAGCGGTAATTCCGGATTGTGTCGCCGATGTTCATAGGGGAAAACTTCCAACCGGTCGTCTGAGGGATGGCTGCATAGTAGCCAGAGTAGTACCGTCTGGCAAGTGGAATTTATTTGCGATATTTATTTGCGAGAGCGCAAAGATTTCGAGAGCCGGGGAAGGGAGGAACATTCCTGAAATTGACTTTCAAGACAGAGACGCGTGCGCAATTGTCATCTCCCAAGCGAGGCATCCGAATTCCGCGGATGCTTATTGTTTCAATGTGCTGTCGAGAAATCGGAGCGTCCGCTTCCAGGCATCGGCGGCATCGTCCGCCCGATACCGATCTTTGTTGACCGGATTTTCGAAGGCGTGGCCCGCATCCGGGTAACTTTTGATTTCAATCTGCTTGCCCAACTGCTTCATGGTTTGCTCAAACTTCTCCACGTCCTCCCGAGTAATGCCTTTGTCCTGGCCGGCGAATACGCCGAAGATGGGCGCGTGAATCCTCTTCAAATTCTCCTGATCGGTGGCGAGGTGTCCGTAGTGTATGACATCGGCTGCCAGCGTCGGCTCGTCTAGCGCAACATCCAGAGAGTATCCGCCGCCCATACACCATCCGATGGAGCCGATGCGGTCCGGCTTCACATTTTTTTGCGATTTGAGGTAATCGAAGGCCGCGCGCAAATCGCGCTCAGCGCGATCCTGGGGAAGCCCGCGCATCAGTTCGTGGGCCTCTTCGGGAGTTGTGCCAACTTTTCCGCGATACAAGTCGATCGCCAGAGCTAGGTAACCGGCGTCGGCGAACTTGGACGCCTGCTCCTTGACCCAATCGTCCAGCCCCCAATACTCATGAATCACGATCAGAGCGGGAAAGGGTCCCTTGCCTTGCGGAGTGTAGACGATGGCTTGGACTCGCTCGTCGCCCGACTGGTAGGACACCTGCTTGCTTTCGGCAGCGAAGGCGGACAGGGCCGACAGAACCACGGCAGAGAAAATCATCAGTGCTTTCATCCGAATCACCCCTCTGAGAGTCCTTTTTAGCTTTCTCGTTCTTCTGGCATCCCGCACAGAGACTTGCCGGCGCATAGGCAGCGTCAGAGAGCCGGTTCCTGGGACATCGCGTTTTTGATCGGATTCAGACGACAAGGTCGAATCTCGAGGCAGCCGAAATACCGTCACAGCTTAACGGCTTCGTCATGACCGGCGCAACCGTTTCGAGGCGCATGCAACCATAACCGATCTGGCCGGCTTCCGCCATGAGTCGGTGGCCCGGGCAAATCTCAGGGGCTTGGCTTGAAACTGCGGCCGCATGCACAGACGCTTGTTCTTCCACATGTCGGATGCGGGCCGATCGATCCCCACGCACCGGACTCGCCGCCCTATTGTGCCAGACTTTAGCGGCCGCGGGGCGGGGCATGAGATCACCCGGCAAAATCGAGAGTTCTTTGTCGAACTCTCGAAGAATGGACGGACTCCGGGAGATTGGGCATATTCTAGGGACAGTTCTCGCGTTTGTGCCATCTCACCGAAGGGTCCAGCGCGAAATATCTAATCCCCGGGTCGGCGAATGCGCGACCTCTTTCTCGGCGGCCATCGCATGAATTCTTACCCCATCAGCATTCCGCCGTTTACTTTGAGCACGTGGCCGGTGATATAGGAGGCTTCTTCGGAAGCGAGGAAGCGCACGGCTTGGGCCACGTCTTCGGGTGTGCCAATGCGGCCGAGAGGAATCACTTTCAACGCGTTTTGTCTGAACTCGTCCGACAGCCCGGAGGTCATAGCCGTGTCGATGAAACCCGGAGCCACGGCGTTGCAGGTTATGTGGCGCGAAGCAACTTCACGGGCAATCGCCATCGTCAGGCCAATCAGGCCGGCTTTGGCCGCGGCGTAGTTGGCCTGTCCCGCCTGCCCCATCTGCCCAAACACGCTGGTGATATTAATAATTCGCCCCCAGCGCTGCTTCAGCATGGAGCCGATCACCTGCTGGGTGCACAAATACGCGGAAGTTAGATTCGTGTTCAGCACGGAATCCCAATCCGCACGTTTCATACGCATCAGCAGCTGATCGTGCGTAATGCCGGCGTTGTTGACCAGAATATCGATCTTGCCGAAATGCGAAAGCGCCGTCTTGATCACAGACTTGATCTGCTCTTCTTCACCGACGTCCAGGGGGCAGCACAGCGCGATACCCGCGGCAGCGGTGATCTCGTTTGCCACGGCGTTGAGCTTGTCCTGATTGCGGGCAGAGAGCGCCACCGCCGCTCCCGCCTGAGCTAATGTCAAGGCGCAGGCTCGCCCGATTCCCTGCGATGCGCCGGTCACGAATGCGACACGGCCGGAAAGGGTCATGGTTTTCCTAACGGGCTCCTTCTCAGGGTTTGAAGTTTGGGACACTTACCGCGATTCGTTCAGAATTACAGAGCAGAAATTATACAGACGCTGGTTACTCCAACGCAGCCGCCGCAGTTTCGCGCACTTCGTCGCGAAACAGATAACGCAGGAGCGGGGGCGCGAGCACCGTCGTGATTACCGTCATTAAGACGACAATCGCGTATGTTCGCTGGGTAACGATATGGGAGTTAAGGCCGACGAGGGCCACGATGAGAGCGACTTCGCCGCGTGGCATCATTCCGATTCCCACCGTCACCGCGGTGTGCAGGCCCTCTCCGACGAGCGGCAGTCCACAGCCGAGCAGTTTGGAGATCACCGCCAAAACAGAAATAACCAGGGCGGCCACCAGCAGCTCCCGGGTAAAGGCCCCGAGCTCCAGTCGCGAGCCGATGGTAAAGAAGAAATACGGCGCCAAGAAGTCACCGATTGCCGTGGCCCGAGGCAGCAAGCCCCATTCCGGCGCATAATCGGCAAACATCAGTCCGGCAAAGAAGGCGCCGATGATCGCCGCCATTCCTATCTTCGCGGCCAGCCACGACAGCAGCAGACAAATCGCCAACGAAATGATCAAAGGGGCATTGTGGGTGGAAAGCCGATCCACCTTGGTGCGGAGGGGCCGGATAATACGGGACCCGATGAAAAGCATGAATAGTGCGAAGATGACCGCTTCCAAGGTCAACAGTCCGAGATGAACCCATTGCAGGGCGGCGCCGGAGGCGAGTCCCGCGACCACCGCCAGCAGGACCATACCAAGGATGTCATCGAAGACGGCGGCCCCGAGAATAATTCTCGCCGTGCGGCTGCCTAGCACACCCAGATCACCCAGCACGCGAGCGGTGGTCCCGACGCTGGTCGCTACCATAGCTGCGCCTACGAAAGTCGCCTCCGTGGGATTGTCACCTCGCATCCGCATGTAAACAAAGCCCAGAACAAAGGGAAATACGATGCCGCTTACGGCGACCAGCAGGGACTTGTGACCGACCTCGATCAAATCCTGCGGACTGGTCTCGAGACCGGCATGGAAGAGAACAAATATGGCGCCAATCTCGGCGATCGAGTGGATGGTGTCAGTCGGGTTAATGATGGCCAGCGCATAAGGGCCGAGAACTACCCCGGCGGCGATTTCACCCAGAACCGCCGGTAGGCTTAGTCGTTCAAAAATTTCGCCGACGATTTTGGCGGCAACGAAGATCGAGAACAGCTGGAAAATCAGATGCTCAGGACCACTTGCCATACGCTGGAAGGATAGAAATAACCGCGTTCTGAGGCAAGTCACACGGGAGCGCAGCGGTCACGGCAACTGAGTTAGAGGCCAGATCAACACTTCGTTCCGGCGCGAGAAGTCGAGCAGTGGCCGGCAACCGGGAAGCGCGATGCCGGCCGCAGTGGCCATGGTATTTTTTCCGAATTCCGCCTCCGCATTTTGCAGCGGATAGGGCGGTGGTGAATTTCCCCTCGATAAATCCGGCCACGATGCCGGGTATAAAAGCAATATCGTTCCGTGAGCCAATGCTCCAGGCTGCCGGGCTGGCACGCTACTAGCGGTGTAGCTGGACGGCAAAATGCCGACAATTGGGCAGCGCCCAGATTTCGCCGTGAGCTATAGGCCACCTTGTCTTCCGATACATCTACCTGCATTTGCGCCTGCCAGTAGGGCAGATGGTAGAAAGTGCGAGCGGCCCAGACCACGGATTGATAAACCGTGTCGAGGCTGAAGAAGTAAACCCCGGGCTTGTTGTCCAAGGTGACGTAGGTACGCACGTTCAATTCCGGGAAGCGCAACAGCCCGGCCAGCGGCGGCACCCACCGTGGTCTCACATGGCTCATGTAGAAGGGAACAATTCCGATCCAACATTGACCGTCGAAGGTGTCGAGTGGCATTTCAGGGGGAACGCGTTGCCGCATGACCCGGGGCGCAATCGGCCAGTGGGCGAACAGCAGATCATGCCAAATTTGGAGCATGACCCAGCACCCGCCGGGCAAGGGCCAGGGCCGGTGCGCAGCGATTTCGAGGATGGCATCGGGATTCATGCCAACAGAGGAAAAGCGAAAAAACTGCCGGCATTAGCTTACTCGGTTGGCGCGGGCGAAGACGGAGGAAGGTGGTCTGCCGTCTCGTGGCCCGCCGGGGCCGCCACGACCGGCTGATAATCGCGATGGAAGATGTCGACAATGGCCCGGCCGATCACCCGTGCCTTGGCTTCGCTGTGCATGTAGGTGGGGAAGGTAAAATCTCCCACATCGGCATAATCCTGGGCAAACTCCAGCTTCTTGACGAAGAAGGATGGCGATTTGACGACCTGTCCCTCGGCTCGGACCAAGCTGCCGGTATAGGCGTCAATGAAGATCCGTCCCTTGAACAACCCGGGACGCTTCAGACGTGGCTTGAGGTGAAACACATGAACCAGCCGGCTGTTCACGTGCGCCGTGCCCTTGTACGAGAACTTGTAATTCTGCTCGTTGATGGCGGTCAGCGCTCCATCGTCCTTTTGGACGTGGTCCACTTCCGATTGCAGCAGGCGCGCGATGACATTGCTCTTCACAAACCCGTCGCCGGTGTAATGCACCGGGGTGAACTCGAGAGTGTGGGGCGCGGAGAAGTGTCGTTCGACCTCAAACTCGCCCTGCTGATCCGTTTCGGGAAGTTGCGCGTGAATGACTGTGACAGCCGAATAGGCGGCCAGCTCTTGCGACTGGATGACGGATCTTCCGTGATACACCTGCAAAGCCAACTCCGGAGCCATACGAGGCAGAGTGGCCGGCGTCGGCAGATCGGGTACGGACGCCTTAAGTGACGCACCAGCGTCGGACGGCAGCACGGCTCGGCTGGCATCGAAGGCGAGGGGGGCCTGCGCTGCCGCTACTGAGCTGCAAAATGCTGATGCCACCAACAGGAATGAGAACCAACGCATCATCAATTTAAAAAAGGAAACATACTACCAATTAAAAAAAGAAAGATGCTCACCAGTTTATATACGATCCAGCTACTCTCCGAAAGCAGCCAACGTCAGCAGCCGCCGCTGCGGGCGCCCAGGTCGAGTAGCTTCTGCTCGCCGATTGCGCCCACAGTAGATTCACAATTAAGATTCAAGTTCTGCCATGGCGGACTCAAAAAATCCGGCGCTTCCCAGCAATATCCCCTCCCCAGCACCATCGGTAGAAGTTTTCGCCGTGTATGGAGCCGAGCCTGAAATTCAGGCTTACGCGATGGCGAAGTATTCGCGCTCGGCACTTTCCCTGAAGGAGTCGCTGCGCGAGATCAACCAGCAGAAGGCGGAAAAGTTCCTTAACACCTTTTACTTCCAGTACGGACACCGCTCGATTGCGGACCTCGCTCACCTTGCGCTGGCGATTGAAAAGCTCTCGATCCTCGCCGCGATTGAAGTTGCCGACCAGCAGCGCTGGGACGGACAGGAACGCTCGACGCGCTATCAGGACTTCAGGAGGAGCGGCTATTACACCCCCGACTTTGTGGATGACAGCGCCCGCCACTTGTACCGCGAGACGATCGAGAGTCTGTTTGCCGACTACGACAAAATGTCGGCGGCGATGTTTCGGTATCTTCAGGAGAAAACGCCGAAACCAGGTGAGATGAAGCAGGAGGCGTATGAACGCACGCTGCGAGCGCGGGCCTTCGATATCACCCGCTACCTGCTGCCGCTGGCGACGAATACATCGTTGGGCCAAATCGTCAATGCGCGAACCCTCGAGAGCCAGGTCGCCCATCTGCTATCGCACACGCACCGGGAAGTGCGCCATCTGGGAGAGTTGCTCAAGCGCGCGGCCACCGAACCCGCCTTCAACGTTAACTATGATTCTCTAGATAGTCTGGTGCGGCAAATTCGTGAACTGAACGGGGAATTAGGTGAGCGCGCCGCCGGGCAATTGCTGAAAGAAGTTCGATTAGCGCCCACGCTCATCAAGTACGCCGAACCCAACCCATACGAGATTGAGACCAGACGCGAGTTGCGGCAGGCAGCACGCGAGCTGATGAAAGAGGCCGCGGTTCGGTCCGCCCAACCAGTTGATCTCCTCGATGACCATCCCCTCGAGCTCGAACTGGCGAGTACTCTGCTGTATGAACATTGTCACTATTCTTACCGTCAGATTCGCGAGGTGCTGGAGAGCTTGGGTATTAAGATGCAGCGCGAGATCATTGATCTCGGCCTCCGTCACCGCGGCCGGCACGATGAGCTGCTGCGTGCTTTCTCCAGCGGCCAGCAATTCCGTTTCGACATCCTGATGGACATCGGCGGCTTCCGCGATATGCATCGCCACCGTCGTTGTATTCAGATCGGACAGGGCTTCACCACGGCGCATGGCTTTGCGGTGCCGGAAGAATGCGATGCGGCTGGGACTCGGGCTGACTATGACCGGGCGATGCACCGAACAGAGGAGGCTGTGGAAAAGTTGAAGGCGTGCCCAGCGGCGGAAGCAGCGCAGAATTCCGAGTACTCGATTCCCCTGGCTTATCGCAAGCGCACTCTGTTCAAAATGGACTTTGCCGAGGTGCTGTACATTGCCGAGCTGCGTACCACGCCCACCGGCCATCGCTCGTATCGAAACGTTGCCTATGCCATGTATGAAGTTGTAAGCAAGAAATATCCAGCTTTGGCCCAGTATTTCCGTGTACACGACGTGCGCGAACCGGTGGATTTGCTGAGAAGATAATTTCTCTAGAAGTTCGGCGCCTGGCGCCGCAGCCTCCGACTCTCGGCAAGCAGGGCCATCGAATGCATCATGTTCTGCAGGGTCACGATGCCCACCAGCCTCTGATCTTCCACCACTGGAATAATGCTCAGGTTCTTGGCGGTCAACTTGCGAAAGGCAGACGCCAGGGATTCGCCCCGTGCCGCAACTTCGAAAATCTTGCTCATCACCGATTGCACGTAACCGTTGCCCTGGGTCCGAAGCGCCTGCAGAATCCTCTGCTTCGAAATCACCCCAACCATGTCAGTGCCGCGGATCACCGGGAAGTCATCCTGCAATGAGTGCACGGCTTTTTCGAGTGCATCCTCAAGGGTATCGGCCGGCGAGAGTGTCGCGAAGTCGGTCAGCATGATGTCGTTCATCTGTACCGTCGCCAGAACCGACTGGAAAACAACCGAGCGCTCTTCCAGTTGAGCGGCAATGAACAGGAAGAAGCCAACCATTGCCAGCCATACATTCCAAAGCATGCCCACAAGAACGAATAGCATGGCAAATGCCTGGCCGATGGCAACGGCTCGCCGGGTGGCGTGTACCGAATCCAGCTTGCGGGCAAACCATGCGCGCAAGACGCGGCCGCCATCCATGGGATAGGCGGGCAACAGGTTGAACCCGGCAAGATATAAGTTCGCCCAAACCAGGCTGCGCAGGAGATTCGAGGAAGTCAGAAAAGGCCAGGTGAGAAGGTCGACCTGAGGGAACGCGGCAGTGATCATAGCCGCCGCGATTGCCGCAACGACGAAATTCACTATGGGACCGGCGATGGCAATACGAACATCACGGGCCCAATCCGCGGCTCCCGAGTTGGTTTCCGTGAGGGCCTGGGATTCATCGAGTATGGTCACCCCTCCAATCGGGAGCAGGATGATCGACTTGGCGCGCACGCCCGAACTCACCCGAACCAGGGTGTGCCCCAACTCGTGCAGCAGAACCGAGCCGAAAATGATAGCCACCAGCGCCAAACCGCGGCCCGGATTCGGCACTGTGTGGCGCGCCGCCGATTCCGTCAGCCAGACAAATGCCAGCAAGAACAGAAATGTCAGATGGATTCGGAGTTCGATACCGAAGATTCTGCCCGCGCCGATGGACCAGCTTCGCATGGAAGGTGTGTCACTCCTGCTGTGACATTCTATAGTTTAGACGACAGCCGAGCCGATGCCGTTGTTGCTGCAAGAACAAAAGTACGGGCTTGACGGGCACCATTCGAATGAGAGTGATTGCTGGCAAATATCGTAGCCGGCGGCTGCAATCTCTGCGCGGCCTCGCACTGCGGCCAACTGCCGACCGGATGCGGGAGACCCTCTTTAACGTTCTGTGCGCGGGCAATCCATCGGCCCTTGAAGGAACCGTCTGGGTCGATTTTTTCGCTGGCAGCGGCGCGGTAGGTATAGAGGCGCTCAGCAGAGGCGCAGCCGAGGTCATCTTTGTGGAAGCCTCACCCGAAGCCGCGGCACTCATCGAAAGAAACCTGCGATCGCTGGGGATTTCGAGCGGGTTTCGGGTTCTAAAAACTGACGTCATTCAGCTGCTGGGGAAACTCGGTGCAATCGTCCAGGCAGCCGATTTTGTCTTTCTCGATCCGCCCTACCGGATGCAAGACGCCTATCGCCGAATCTTGACCGGGCTGGGCAGTTCTGGCGTGTTGCGGCCTTCTACCCGGGTGATTGCCGAACACGATCGGAAGTTCGATCCGGGTGGGGAATTCGGTGCCATACGACGCTACCGAACGCTCCACGAGGGGGATCGGGCGATGAGTTTTTATGCGCGGCCGACGCTGACAGAGGAGTAGCCGCCCGCGCCTCTACCTCGAGCCTTGTCCGATTAGTCACCATCGCCGTCGTGCTCTTCGCGGCCTGCGTGCTTGTAGGAGCCCAAATGGCGGCCCCTGTCGTGGTCCTGCCACTGGCTCGGTGGCGGATAGCAGGGCTCGACTACCCAGCCGCGATACGGATCCCAAACACGCCGGAAGCTGCGGCCATCGCCATCGCGCCAGCGCGCACGATACTCTTCGTGCTGCTCGTGCCGGTCAGCGTAGTGGTCGCGATCGCCGTCGTTGGCCCTAGCCGTTGCGCAGAGGGAAAACGACATTGCAGCCGTCAGTGCCGCCACCGGAAGGAAATTCTTGAAGCGATTCATAGTCACCTCCAGAACCGAGTGGCGCCAAGGTCTTCACTCAACAGAAACACCGGCAGAGCGGGAAAGTTGTGGGTGTCGCGACGCGGGTACCCGAGCACTCGGTATTCACCCGTGGTGCTGTATTGTTGGCCTTCCCCTGGTCATACCCGGCCAAGGCGAAGGAGCGGCTTTCCCCCTCCAAGCCTGAGCGTCTCCTCGACTGAATGCCGATGATGAAGGGTTGAAGCATGGCCTTACATCAGCAGTTCATGGGTGCGGCGGACGATCGGATGTTGCATCTCCTGTAGTTCGTTTTTCACCTGATTCAGACCGTAGACACATTGCTCAAAATGGTCCGAGAGTTTTAGGAACAGGGGAGCGACTTTGGAATATTCAAAAAACTCGAACTTGGAAACAATGTAATAGCTTTCTTTGCCAGCCTTCATCCAGTCGACGAAACTCTCAATCCGATCGCGCCGCAGCCGATGGCGGTTGATGCTCTCCGGATACATGCCAGTGAAGAACAGGGTATAGTCGCCAATATGCTTGCGCACCTGGCGTTCGCGATCAAATGACGGCGCCGGGCCGAAAACAGGGTCCGATTCCAGCAGCATCTCGCCGATGTCCGCCAGCGGCCGGCCAGCAGCGTTGCGGATCATGTGTAACTGGTCCACGTCGCAGAATTCGGTGAGCAAGTGCGCAACGTAGGCAATCAGTTTCGGATCACGCAAACCGATTTCTTGAGCGTAATGACGGGCGACCAGTTCGTTAAACAACTGTTGCAGCGGATGCGATTCGGGAATCATGTCCTCGGCCCCTTCGGAAAAGCTAACCCGCTCCTCATCGGCAGGCCGTGGCGACTTATTAACCTAGCTCCGTCACAAACACAAGTGACTAGCGCAAAGATAGCCATAACAATTTAGAAGGTGAAGCTCAGGAGGAAGTTGCAGAGCGGCGAATTGTTAGCAGCCGCGGTGAGTGGATGCTAATCCAAACCTGGGGCGCGCAGATAGAAACAGCAACCCGCCTTCGGTAACGGGGGGGAAGCATGCAATCCAGTTGAAGCGTGGACCGGAGGTCCGAATTATGAGAATTTGCATCGCTGGTCGCAACCACGGCGCTGATCTCGCCGGAAATCTGGTTGAGATTGATGGCGACGCCTTTGTCCCGGAGAAATAATCGCCGGGTTCGAAGACGACGCCAGGCGAAAGGCTTCCTGAGCGACCTGGCTGTTCTCGGCGCCTAAATCGTTTTGTCGTACAATCGTGCGCTCCGGGGTAAGTGCATGAGCATCTGTCTTCGGCTTTCCGTGATTCTTGTCCTTTCCTTTGTCGCTTGCGCCCAGCAAACAAGCGCCGCGCCGTCAGAATCCGAACACTATACCGTGATCCGGGCAGGTACGCTGATCAACGGCAGACCGGAGCCCCCACGGCACAACCAGCTGATTGTTATCCGCGGTAATCGCGTGGACAGCGTCTCCGATCGGAACACCGCGAGTATTCAGCGGGCGCATCTGTCATCGACCTTTCACAAGACGTAGTTCTGCCCGGTCTCATCGATTCCCACACCCACATCTTTTTACAGGGAGAAAATCCAGCCGAGGGTGGTTACGACGTCAACCTCCTGAAATATCCCCTGTCCTACCGTGCCGCGCGAGCAACGGTTTCGGCACGCCGCGCCCTGGAACAGGGGTTCACCACACTGCGGGACGTCGAAACCGAAGGCGCCGGCTACGGCGATGTCGGAATCAAAGAGGCCATCGACGCTGGATACATTCCGGGGCCACGGCTGTTGGTTGCCACGCGCGCCATCTCCACCACGGGCGGCTATCCGCTCGAAGGCTATGCCCCGGAACTCGACATGCCCAAGGGAGCGCAGATCGTCGACGGGCCAGTTCTGGCGCGTAAAGCGGCGCGCGAGCAACTCGATCACGGCGCTGACTGGATCAAGGTCTATATGACGCATCGCTCCTGGATCGGCAAGCACGGCGAACTGGTCTCCCAACCCACGCTGACCGTGGAGGAGCTCAAGGCCATCGTCGACGAGACGCATGGCTGGCGAAAGAAAGTGGCTTGCCACGCATACAACGGCATTGGCCTACAGCGCGCTCTGGACGGCGGGTGCGACTCGATCGAACACGGCCTCGAGATGACCGACGCCCAAATCGCCCAAATGGTCCGCCAGGGTACCTGGTACTGTCCCACGCTAAGCGTGTACTACACCGATTGGGCGCCAGCTGACACAGCCGACGGCCAGCGCGACCGCAAGCGGGCCTCCGTCCACGAGCAGACTTTTCGACGGGCCTTGGCCGCCAAGGTCAAGATTGTGTTTGGGACGGACATGGGTGGTATCCCCTGGAGCGAACCGATCGCCCAAGAATTCGTTCGCATGGTCGATTTTGGCATGTCTCCCGCCGATGCCATCGTCAGCGCGACCTCCCGTCCAGCCGAGATGCTCGACGCCGCGGGCGAGATCGGTATCGTCGCACCCGGAGCCTATGCCGACATTATTGCCGTGACCGGCGATCCGCTCGGGGACATCAAGATTCTCGAGGATGTTCGGTTCGTCATGAAAGATGGCGTGGTGTTCAAGCAATAGCCCTCCTGCGCAGCCGGCCAAGTAATCTGTCTAGTTGCTCTTGACAGAGCCCGGGCGGGCTTCATAATGCCGAATCGCTTTGGCAGTATGAGTGGATCAGGCGGCTGCCGGTCCCTATATTGCTGACCTGACCGAGGAGCTCGAGTCTTTTGAACAGCATGTGTGCAACCACGGCCCGGGCGGCTGGGCGAATGAATCATGGTTCTGTGGCTCTCGGGCGCGCCATCCTGCTTGCCCGCATGGCCACTGCCGTCTTCTTCCTGTTCTTTGGCGAATACAAAGTGTTCGACCCGGGGTTTGCCCATGGCGGCTTCCAGAACTATTTGCACGGCTACATCGACGGCAGCGCCGTCGCCCTCTATCGCCCCGTCCTCGCCAATGTCATCCTGCCGCATGCGGTGTTTTTCGGATATTTGGTGGGAGTCGTGGAACTATGTATTGGCTTGTCGCTGCTATTCGGGATTTGGGTTCGGGTCGCGTCTATCCTGGGCATGCTGCACATGACCAGCCTCGCTTTGGCCACGTGGTGGGAACCCGGTCACGGAGTTCCAACTTGGCGCTATTTCGGAGCAGAGCTGGATCACTTACCGTTGCTCCTTCTTTTCTTCATCTTCTATGCCGCCGATGCGGGACGGGCCTGGGGAGTGGACGGTTGGCTCGAGGGGAAGCACCTCTGAGCTTCTCGAGACAAGTAAGCGTCGCCCAGCCCCTTGGTTTTTCGAGAACTCGTTGCTCGGGGGGGCCAACAGATGTGTCCCACGTACACCGAATCGTTAGCCGGATTGTCTGACACCGAGAGCCCACTCTTGTGGGTGAGACGATCCGATCAGAGCCGCGGAGAGGAAGCCATTGCCGACAAGTACGCAATCGGACAAATCCATGAAACCACCACACCCTTCACA
>JBPYDQ010001045.1:0-4095 GCA_051986135.1 Terriglobales bacterium
GCGAACATCACCAGCAGCAGTAATTTCCAAGCCAGGCTGGCATGGAGAATATCGCCAATAGTGTCATAGCCCACGCCGAGTACTCGCGGTACGAAATACCCGATTATCCCCAGCATGAGTGCACCAATAGCTGGCCACCACAGTGGATCGATGGGAAGTTTGTCGAACTGATCCTCTACCCAGTAGAGCGACTTGCTGAATGTATACGCTGCCAATCCGCAAATGACTCCGAGAAGCAGGTAAAAGGGAAGCGCGTGGGGAACGCCGAAATCCACGGGGCCGACCGCAAACATCGGACCCGGTCCCAGCAGACGCATGTGCACGGCCGTTGCCAGTGTGCTGGCGATGACCAAGGGAATAAAAGACCGCGACTTGAACTCGAATAACAGTAATTCGATGGCGAGAATCACTCCCGCAATTGGCGTATTGAATGTCGCCGACATCCCGGCCGCAGCGCCGCATCCCAGCAGTACTTTGCGCTCGGCGGCGGTCGTGTGGAAGACCTGCCCAACCAGTGATCCCAAGGCTCCGCCCGTCTGAATAATCGGTCCTTCCGCGCCAAACGGGCCGCCCGTGCCAATTGCGATGGCCGCCGAAATAGGCTTCAGAATTGCAACTCGGGGCTCGATCCGGCTTCGGCTCACCAGCACCGCTTCCATGGCTTCCGGTATGCCGTGACCTTTGATCTTCGCAGATCCATACTTGGCCATCACCCCGACGATCAGACCTCCGATCACCGGCACCAGGATCACGAGCAATCCCAATTGGTTATCGCGCGCGCTATGGAAGCTGGCGGAGATTTTGTGAAAGAAAAAAAGGTTCGTGAAAAAGCCAATCAGGTGATAAAGCGCATACGCAACCACTCCTGCGATCAGTCCCACGGCCGCGGAGAGGAAGGAAATCAGCACTATCCGGAACTGCGGTTCGGGGGACGAGGGGACCGGTGGAGTAAGCAGAGCCCGACTTAAGCGGGGTCGTTCTCCTTCGGCGCCGGGCACCCCGGCACCCACTAGAACACCAATATCGGGAGGGGTTGAGCTATCGCCCAAACAGGTTTCTCCTTTTTCTCCCGCGGCTTTCGGATACCACCTGGTTGGGCTCGCGGAGACGATTTACCAGTGCGAATGGCGGCGGCCTTGAGCCAAAACGAGGTTATAGTCCCGCTACCCGATGGCTAAGTCGTATTATATACCCATTTATATCGTGTCACGACTAAAATCTGGAGGAAGCGTTGCGCGTTGTACGAGCAGTTTCGCTAGAGCGTCATCCGGCTAATCTGTAGAAAACAAGGAGCCTGTTGGACAGAGGAGCTTTGTGGCTTGGTAGCCATCGGCGACCAGTTTGGTTGGTGATTAACCCCGAACGCTGACTTTGGAGAACGACAACACCGCCCGACCGGGCATTGGGCGTCCTAAGGCGGTGGCGGGCCGGAAAGTAGTAAAAATCAATAGCCTTTTTACTTGAGGGAGCAGGTCTTCGGAGTTCTTGGTGTCCGACAAGATTCGGTAGTCTTCGATCCGTCCGTCGGCGCCCACATAGGCTTCGATGATCAAAGAGTCGGAATTCACGGCGCCCATGACGGCAGTGCCAAAAGCTGACGATTGCAGCTCAGGCTCGGTATAGAGCAACAGCGGAACATCGTTGTTGCTCATAGCTCGAACGTTGGGCAGTCCAAAAAGGCCCATGAGGGCAGCGAAGATAACAACTGCCGATAGCAGTCCGGCGGTAGCTGGAACCATGAAAGCCTGCAGGGCATTCTCCAGCCGAATGCGGAGTCCTTCGAAGGAAGGGCGTCGGGTGCGTGCGGCTTCCTGAGAGATGGCGACGCGCAGGCGCAATGATAGATCGCTGGGTGCTTTCTTGCGTCCGAGCCGGGCCAGCAGGCTCTGTGTCTGCACGAGCAGCTTGTATTCGCGACCGCAGGCGGAGCACTGGTCAATGTGCTGGCCCAGGGCGCGCATCTGCGTTCCCGACACTGCCCCGTCCACGTATGGCGAGAACAGCGATTTTGCCTCAGCACATTTCATGACGTCACCTCAACTTCTCGGCTGCCCGTCACCAGCCCCTCAGCCGCGCGCGGTTTCCTCCCAAGTTCGTCTGGCGCCCGCAAACCCAGTTCAGTTCCGCACTCGCGGATGTAGGGGATCAGCCGCTGTTTCAGCGCTTCCCGCCCGCGGGTGAGGCGCGATTTAACCGTACCCAGCGATACCTGCGTTATTTCCGCAATCTCTTCGTACGACATCTCCTCGAGATCGCGCAGAATGAGCGTAGTTCGATACGGCTCGGAAACCTTATGCAACTCTTCTTCCACCCGTTGCCGTACTTCCTGATGGGCCGCGCTTTCAAAGGGCGATTCGTCCTCGTCGGCCAGGAAATCCTTCGCCGCGAAACTCATGCCCTCAAATTCTTGCTGGCTGGGCTCGATCGAAGTTTCCCGAGCCTTGTGCCGAAACCACCAGCGCTTGTGATTGGCCGCCTCGTGTAATGCGATCCGGTAAATCCAGGTCTTCAGGCTGGATTCGCCCTGGAAGTGCTTCATCCCGCGAAACACTTTCAAAAAAACTTCCTGAGTCGTGTCGGCCGCGTCCGCTGGGTCGTTCACAATGCGATAGACCAAGCTATAGATCGGTTGATGGAACTCGCCGATCAGCCAGGTATAGGCTTCTTCAGAACCCGCTTTCAGTTCGGCGATGATCGCGGCTTCTTGCGCCCGAACCCCAATTGCGCTTGCCAGATCGCCCAAGGTGGTTGCTCCCGCCATCATTCTCATGGCGCCACTCGCATTATAGGACTTTCACCGCGCGAAACGCTCATGAAAAGCGGCATCCCAGAGCGCATTACCACCTGCGTGAGCGGGCTCTCCCGCCTTATTTAATAGACTCCGGGCGCGAGAAGTATGTTCCCAGCTGGAACTTATTTATTTTCAGGAGGATGTGTTTATCAAGGATAGTTAGCACCGCCTGTCGGCGGCTGTCCCGGGTGCGCGAGACCGAAACATGAGGAGTCGAGACACCCTTCCCCCGTAACAGCCCTCAGAGCAGGGCCAGCCCTTCGCCGATCACACTGGAACTCAAAAACTGCTTTATTGCGGTGGAGGCGGGTTGGCGGGTGGTGGAGTTCCCGATGCCGGCTTCGACGGAGTGGCGGTGGGCGCCGGTTTAGTGGTCTTCGGTTTTTTCTTCTTGACCGGCTTCTCCGGTTCGGTGTCGTCGATCACAATTTTCTTGGGCGGTGGTGGGGGTGCCGCCTGCGCTGCAGCTAAGGCCGTTCTCAAACGCACCAATTCTGCTTCTTTGTTGGCTGCAAGATTTTGAATTCGATCGGCCAGTCGACTCCTGAGATTGTCGAAAGTGTTAGCCGCATTAGCCAATGACTGATATTCTTCGCGCGGTCCGAAGGCTCCTGCATCTTCCGCCACCGAGCCCAGCACATCGTGCAGTGCGTCAAGATTGTGGTACAGCTTGAAGGTGGCTGACAAATCCTCGGGAGCATTGTGCACTTCATTGATCATGCCAGGCATGGCATCCTGCAGATTGCGGGAAACCGAGTCAACCATCGTCTTAGCCTGGCGTTTGTTGTTGGAATCGGTTTTCCACTTGTCAATGCGGAGATTATTCAAGTCCGCGAGCGTCGCTTGCGAATTCTGCTGCAAGCCTCCTAGCAATTCGTTCAGCTGAGCTACGGAGGCATAGGATACCGGCTGTTGCGTTCCCGCTTGGGTCGGAGCAGTCTGCGTTATCGACGGCACGGCCGCTAGGAGAATGGCAATTAAAATAAGAACGGTGGATCGGAACACTGTCATTTCCTTCTTCACTTTCGCAAAGAGATGCAACCCTGCGCAAGTTCGTCGATCAGAATACTAATTTTCCACCGAATGCACAAAATCGGGTGTCTCCGGTTTGACGGGTTTGACTATCCCTCGCACGTAGGCGAAAATTAAATTGTTGTTCTCCCACTAATGGGCCTGTGGCGCAGCTGGGAGCGCGCTTCCATGGCATGGAAGAGGTCGTCGGTTCGATCCCGACCAGGTCCACCAATCCCCTCAATCACTTAGACAGTGCGAGTATCCGACGGGGCAGGATTTGTCTCGTGGTT
>JBPYDQ010001046.1:0-15055 GCA_051986135.1 Terriglobales bacterium
CAGGGCAAGCACTATGCCCAGCAGCAGCGTGAAGAAATAAAAGATTAGAAGTCTGGTCATTCTTGCCTCCCTCGAACATGTCTCCAGTCCGCAGGTGCGAACAGCGAGTTTGACAAAATCGTCACACAACACAAGCCTTCCGCTGTAGTTCAGTGGAGAACTTTTTTCAAGCGTAACCGGAAGCAACTATACTCGGGCTCGCGTTCCTGTCAGGGGCGTTTTAAGGAGGGTTGGGCGATCAGACGGCGCGAGTCGTTGATTGCCGGATGACCTGCACGATCGATGGCACGATTGGTGACCTCGCAGTGGGTTGCGATTGGCCACTGGGCCATCCAGAGAATAGACCTCAGACCAGTACGACCGCATGACCCTTTTGGCCAGGACGACCAGATGGTGCCTGCCCAAACAATCTACCAAAAGGCTTGGCCTTCGCCGCCTTCGCGGTCTGGGTGGGACCCAGGTCTGTGGCAAGAGGCGTCAGATGAAAAGAGCAAAAGTTGCCGTCTTTGGAACCGGGTCACGGGTCGGGTTCAGGTCGAGGATGGAATCCGGCAGACGACCATTTTCGACGCCGCAATCGACAGCTCGAAAAGGAACGCCTGGGTGACAGTCGCACCATGAGCGGCGTCTTGCCGCTTATTCTTTCTCGGTTGGAGAGGCTAGAGAAATGGCAACCTTGGCAGGAACCAACTCTCGTCATCTGCGCTGATGCCAGCGGCAGCTGCGTGCGGGCTTGTCCTTGGAAGCTGACCTGGGGAAGCTGCCCCTCGCGTATTCGCCGACAACTGCGCCGGGCACAATTCCACTCCGGGAAGGCCCCACCGGCGGCGCTTCCTTGCGGCTTTACGTGCATCTAGTGAGACGTGATTTAGAGTTGAGCGCTGACGTAGGAGTTGATCTCGCAGCAGAGCTGGATCTCCTCAAACGCCGGGGTAGTCCATTCCATAATTATCCATCCTCGGTCCGCTATTGTAGCCTAGTTCCTGAAATTAGGGGAAGCGACAAACTCTAAGGCTCCAGGCCAGACCTTCAGCTCCACCAGACCCCTGAGTCTGTTTTCGCTCGCCTTTGGAATGTCGGCGGTACGTCCACGGGCGCGCTCATGGAGGAATTCTACGAACGACTGGGCCCAAAGCGAACCGACAAGTTCGGCTCTCAGGAACGCGAAGTCAGGCTCACTCTTCCGATTCGGCGACGAGAAGAGTCCCTACTATTGGCCGCGTTCATCGGGAGCAGAGACCTCCACACCGATTCAAGTCAAGCGTCAATTACTCTACCCCTGAATTCACCAAAATGTTCTTGCGCCAGCCGACAAGCGCCGGATGTTCCCGCCCACTCCGCTGTCCGCCCACTCCGCTGTCCGAAACTCCCGTCGTGTCTACGGGAGGTCCTGGAGACGCAATATAGAGAACGGTGGGCTCTCGACTTGAAGTAGTCCGTCATCACCCGACTTAGGATCCCGACCGAGTACCTTGGCGCGCGTTCCTGCATTTGGGGCGAACCATATGCAATATCGTGCCGAAAGGTAGGTAGCTGATAGTGCGCGATTTTAGAAGCGTTTCGCCTGCTACTGTGCGGCAGGAGTACCCCACGATGCAGAATTGAGATTGGTTTCGAGTGAGTGTGCGCCCATCAAGCCCATGTAGCTGATCGCGCCGGCTCCGCCGTGAACTCGATTGCGGATCTTGTATTTTGTTGGATCCGTGTGGACAATCCGATGTGCCAGCGACTTCCCGGCAAAAAGGGGGCAGCACGGCGATCCACAAGGCTGCATCGGCTAACATGGGCAAGGAAAAGGAAGCGCACTCGCCTGTCCGTCGGACACAAGTCTTTCATGGGTGCCCTCCTTTCTGCGACGCGCCGTGAGCGGGAAGGGCAAAAACGTAGTAGCCTTGCGCGCTCGTCTTGGGTGGAGCGGCCGGAGTCACCGCAGGATCAGTTGCGGGTGCCTCGGCCTCGGTTACGCAAATCACCACATACTGCCGGCCATCGACCTCAAAAACCGCCGGCACCCCGTTGGGCCTGGCCGGAATTTCCGTCTCCCACAACTGCTCGCCTGTATCTTTGTCATATGCCCGGAACTTGTGATCATCTTGGGTCCCGGCGAAGATAAGCCCCCCGGCAGTAACAACCACCCCGCCGCGCGTTTCACTGCCCGTATTCCGAACCCCCTTGGCCGTAAGAGTAGACATCTCCCCAAGGGGAATCTGCCACTTGATCGTTCCTCGATCTAGGTCGTAAGCGGTAAGCGTGGTCCATGGCGCGCTGATATCCGGCAGCCCTTCCGTCGATCGCATGTACCCGTAGCCCGACCAATACCGTTCTGGCTCGGATTTGGTTCGCGCGTTGTCTTCCCCTGAGGTCTTCCAAGCCTGCAACATCTTTGATCCTCGTGCTGCTTCGGGATCGCTCAGGAATGCGACCAGTGCATCCACTTCCGCGGGAGACAGATCGGCAAAGGCCGGCATCGGCGGCGCGCCTCGCTCGAGGACGCGCCGAATATGTTCCGTCCCATAACGCGGGACAGCGTTGACCAGGGAAGGAACAACCGGTGGCTGGCCCGTCAACTCTTCACCATGGCACGTTCTACAGTGAAGAGCGTACACAATCTTTCCTTGTTGCACGGGGGAACCCAGTTCGGACAAATTGAGCTTCGGTGGCTTTGGTTCGAGTCGCAGTACCGTCGGAGCGTCCTTCGACTGAACATAGAGTGCTCCACTCTGAAGATCAACGGCAGCTCCACCCCAATTGGCACCGCCCGCATTGCCCGGCATTTGAATCGTGTCAGACAGCGCAGGGGGCGTAAACAAACCTTCGTTTCGGGCATTCAGAATCCGATCACGGAGACGCGCTCGCTCTTCGGCATCGCCGATGTAGGGATTGATGTCGTCCACGGTATATTTCTGGCGTGCAAAGGGTGGAGGAGCGGTTGGGAACGGTTGTGTCGGCCAAGCTTCTTCCCCATGCACGTCACTCTTGGGAACTGAGCGCTCTTCAATCGGCCATAGCGGCTTGCCAGTCACGCGGTCGAAAACGAACAGGAAGCCTTGCTTGGTAGCCTCCGCGACCGCATCGATGGTCCTGCCGTCCCGATGAACCGTCACCAACTTCGGAGCCGTTGTGGCGTCGTAGTCCCAGAGGTCATGATGCACAAACTGAAAATGCCACAGATATTTGCCTGTTCGCGCGTCCAACGCGATGAGGCAATCGGAAAAGAGATTCTGCCCCTTGCGGTCTGACCCATAAAAGTCGTAGGTCGGGGCGCCCGTGGGGGCGTACAGAATGCCTCGTTTCTCATCCACCGTGAACTCGCCCCAGACGTTCGTTCCTCCGACATAGGTCCAGGCATCGGAAGGCCAAGTTTCATAACCCCGTTCTCCGGGGTGCGGCACGGTGTGAAAGATCCAAGCAAGACGGCCCGTGCGCACATTGTAGGCACGAATATCTCCCGGGGGAGATCCATACTCCTCGCCTGTAGCTGAGCCAACGATAAGGAGATCCTTGAAAACACGCCCTGGGGTGAAGGATTGGATGAGGTGAATGGTCTTCGGATCGCGGCCGAGACCCTGCCGTAGGTCAACGCAGCCTTTGTCGCCAAAGGAAGTTATCTCTTTCCCGCCTCGCGCATCCAGCTCACGAATACAGTTATCCGAATTGTAGATCAATCGGCGATCGGACCCGTCTTTGCTTTCCCAGTAGTTGATCCCACGACCGATCATCAAGTCGGTAGCCACCTCGTGGGACCAGATGGTTTCGCGCGTCAGCATGTCGACGGCCGTGATTGCATCATTCTTGCCGAGTATGTACATGATGTTGCCGACCGCAATGGGATTGAACCCAAATTCAGAATTATTCCCGCCGGCCGGCAAGAACATCTCGAGTTCGAGATCCTTGACGTTCGCTTTATTGATTTGGGTCAACGCCGAATACTGAGCGGAATCCGAGCCTCCGAGGTAATCCGCCCACCGAACATGCTTCCGCTCTGGAGTTTGCGACCTGCCCACCCCGACCAGGATACCTGCGAGCAGCAAAATTCCAAGAAACCGTCGAATACTTGCTCCGGCTGCGTCCCTGTCTACTGAAGGTTTTTCAAACAAAGTCGTCCTCCCACGAGTACTTCGAATTACCAGTTTCCATTCCCTCACACGTGGATCGAAAAATAGCGGTCTTTGAAACGCCCTAGATAGTGGAACGCGTCCGCATATCGGCAAACGACAGATTGCCGACGTCAATCTGGAACCATACAAGTGCCGGGTTCGTTTTCACTTATTAAATTTCGTAGGAAATTTTGCCATCGGGTAGGAACTCAATTTCGTGATTGTGATAAGCCCTGCCTGTGGATCTTAGAGAATCGCGTCGGCCAATGGTCACCGTAAAGTGGCACTGCCGGTTGTTTCCACCAGGCCGTTCCACGCCTTCCCGTGAGAGTTGCGCCAAGCCATTGAAGAGATCAGGCTCGCAAGTTATCCGGATTGGGAAGCAGCAGGTCTCGGACATAGCCGGCCATGTTGTGACACCCTTCAATGAATTGCCGAAGAGTCCGAACAGTTGGCGCAAATGTATCGAACTCCCGGGGTGACAACCCACCTTCGTTGTAAGCGCGCTCGAAATCTGGGAACTTGCGCAATAGTTCTTCGACCAGGGTAGGATTCACGGGCTTATCGATTCTCGGTGTTACTTCCACGTTGCTGGCGTTGAACCGGACTTGCCATTTGTAAGGCGGCGAAATAACGATATCTCCTCCGATGAGCTCGCTCCAATGCATGTGATTGCGAAAGGCGGCCGAGAGCAGCCGTATGCGGTATCCACGCTCGCGGAAGATTTTGTACGTCTTCTTAAATACAGCGACACCAGCCCACTCCAAGTAGCCAGGATCAATGGTGATATCCTTCTTTTCCATTAACACCTTTAACCAGTCGTCGAGTCTCCCTACCATGATCGTGCACACCGGCCCCATGCCAGCGATATCCTTCTTTTCGCTTTCCCGCCGCCTGAGCCCGCGTTCCACCGCCTCCGCAACAGCGATCGACTGCGGCAGGCTGAAACAAACCGTGGCGTTGATGCTGACGCCTTGGTAGGTCACTTCTTCGATAGCGGCGAGCCCAGCCTCTGTGACTGCTATCTTGACGACCATGTTCGGGGACAGTTCATGGAACGCCAGAGCCTGGGCTTGCATGGCACGGGAATCGCGATAGTAACGGGGATCGGTCTGGATCGATAGGCGCCCGTTTTTGCCCCCTTCCCGATCGAAAATTGGTCGCAGCAGTTTCGCCCCGCTCATGGAGATTTCCTCTACTACGCGCCAGGCAATCTGATCCTCCGTGGCGCGCGGCATCTCCCGGGCGAGACTCCGAATCCGCTCATCCCAAACATCCCTTTCTTTCTTCAGCACATCGAGAACGATGACTGGATTGCAGGTGGCGCCGGTGGCGCCGTGCTCAATCGAGTATCGGAGCTCGCTGAGCGCAGCGGAGTCGTTCCACAGGCAGGTCGTTGTCGTCTGGGTCATTTGATGAAGCGGGCTCTTGTACGCTGTGGCTTCCAGAACTGCGCTTTGCGAGTTCATGTTCCTTCCTGTTCCAATACAAGCCGATTGTCTTCGAACGACGAAACGGCTATTTCCTGAGCTTCGGGATACATCAAAACCTTCAGCACTTTCTTGTTCGCGAATAATTCAAACGCTTCTCGCCAACGCGAGATGGGAAGCTTCTCGGAAACCATATCGCCAAGCCGCATACTTCCCTGCGCAAAGATTTTCATCATGCGCTCCCAAGTACGTGCCGTGTAGCAGATCGAACCGGTGAGTTGGAGCTGCTTATAGAAAATCTGATCGATCGGAAACTGGATTTCGCGGCCACAGATTCCGACTTGCGTGTAACGTCCCATGGGCCGCAGGGCTTCCAAACAGCCGCGCACGGAGCTCTCGTGACCTGCGGTTTCAAAGGCTACATCGACGCCACGTCCTTCTGTGTATTCCCGGATGGCATCGCGAAGGCTCCCATTCGAAACGTTGATGGCGGCCGCGGCGCCAAAACACATGGCTGCTTCAAGACGGCTATCGTCTCCCGCGGTGCCCGCTACCAGAGTCTTGACGCCTTCGGCGACCAGCAATTTCACACATAGCAGCCCTATCGGTCCTGGACCCGACACCAGGGCTATGTCGCCAATTCTGACTGGTGTCAATTCTGTTACCGCCTGAATGGCGGCGGCGAACGGCTCACTGAGTGCTGCCTCCTCCAAGGGAAGATCAGCCGGAACACGATAGAGTTGGTCCGGGCGCATGACAACATAGCGGGCAAAGGCACCATTTACGCCGTGCCCCATCCCACGCCGGTTGGAGCAAAAAATAAAGTTGCCCGAGGCACAGTATGTGCATCGGCCGCAGACCACCGCAGTTGCGCCCAGGCATGCAACCTTTTCGCCGCAGGTCACCCCTGTCACTTCGTTACCTACTTCCACGACAGTTCCTGCGAACTCGTGACCCAGGATTACGGGTGGGTAGTTGCGAAAAGTGTCATGCAGGACATGCAGGTCGGTGCCGCATACCCCGCAGAATGCAACTTCAACTTTTACCTCTGTCGGCCCGCAAGATGGTTCCTGCACATCGATGATGTCTAGATTGCCGTTCCCGGCCGCGTATTTGACGAGGGCTTTCATCCTAGACCTGACCCCTCTGTGGTTGTTGGTATCTCAGACGCTTTCCCTGCTTCCATTGAAAGCAATCGCCGGATATGAAACGGACCAATGAAGCCGCGGCCGTCGTTCTGCAGTGGCAAACATTTGTCACCAGCGCCGCTCTAGTTCTCATATGAACTTTATTCACCTAACCGTGTGTCACTATACAGCCTGTCCGACCTCGTGGCAAGAGGATGCTTCTAATAAAGAGGATGCTTCTGACGATGTCTTCTGGGAATGCTTCCAACTTGGGAAAATCAAGCGTTTAATACGGTCTCTTTCATTTCCTCTGCGTGGCAGGGTACTTAAGTGGGCATTTATTCCCTAATTTGTTATGGAGTTCGATCGCTGCCCAATCCAACGCTTCGCGAGATGTTTTCCGATCAGCAAGAACGGCGGAAACGGCTGCTTCGATGATGTCGCTGACTTCCGGAGTTTCGGGGAATGTGTCAATCATATTTTGTGCCACCGCCAGCGACCGCGAACTGGCTACGGCATACGGCAGCCTGAGAACGTCTGCGTCCCGGTAGACGGACTTTCGCGCTGAAGCTCCACCCGTGAGTTCCTGCCGAATCTGGTTCTTGCGCCGCAACATCCAGAGCTCGAGCTCGAATGCCTCTTTCGGATGTTTGGAATATCGCGAGATCAGATAACTGGCTCCCGCGATGTGAGCGACTCGTCCGGCTTTTCCAGATGGCAGTGGCGCAAAACCGATCCGGCCAACGACTGCTGACACTCTCGGATCCATCACATGGAAGAGTGCATCGCTCCAGAGAATGCACATGAAAATACGACCCTGCTGCATTTGGCCGATCGCATCATCCCAGGTAAAGTTTGTCACACCAGGCGAACTAAACGGCTTCAACGAGTTGTAATAATCGGTGGCCTGGATCGTTGCGGGCGAGTTGATGACTATGGGGCCGTACTCCCAGGACTGGTCCTTTTCCATGACTCCGCCGCCGAAGGAAAAGGCAAAATTGAGCCATTCAAACCAAACCGCTGGAAAGGCCTTTCCTTGAAGGATGGTTCCGTAAAGTCCCTGGTTGGGGCGTGTGAAGAATTCGGCTTCATCGCGATACTGCTTCCAGTCTTGAGGCGGGCCGAGTTCATAGCCATAACGCGCGTGGAAGGCTTCCTGCTCTGCCTCGCTCTCCATCAGATCTTTCCGGTAAAGAACGAACATGGTGTTGGCAGCAAGGGGATAGCCGTATCCGACGCCCTTGTACCAGGAAAGTCCATGCCAGGCATTTGGAAACAGGTCATCCTCGAAATCTGCCCGCTTGCCGACCATCTTTTCCAGCTCGTCCAGAGTAAAGAGAGAGCCTCGCGAGGCAAATTTTCCCAGGGCATCGTTATTTTGAAGAACAATGTCGTAATGTCCCGCCTTGGAGGTCAGATCCTCGGTCGCTTTCGCAAGCGAGGATTCGTATCCGAATTTCTCCACCGCAAGTTGAATACCCGTCTCGCGGGTGAAATCTCGTCCGTTTTGCTCCATGGCATCAGTGGCGGAAACAGCATCGGCCTCGATTCGCAGCGTGATTGAGTGCTCAGCCGAATCACGGGCAAACAGAGAGATGCACGTCGCACCAATCCCGACAGCGGCAGCGAGTCCAATGCCTACCACGTGTAGAGTTCTCATATGAACTGTTTCCACCCTCTAAAGGCAGCGCTAATATAGCGCTGCCGCCCTCCCGCTGCAAAGCAATCCTGCTCTCGGAGAACTAGCTTGTTCCTGACCCCGAAGAGGAGGGCCAGGACCCAGGCGGTGTAGCTGACACCAACTCGAGTCTTATCTTGCTTCTGAACCTCCGCCAGCCACGAAACGAACTAGATGGGATACTGACAGGAAATCGTATTAATGGTAATCCAGCGTAATTCGGTAAACTCGTCAATCCCAGCCCGGCCGCCGAATCTGCCATAGCCGCTACCCTTCATGCCCCCGAAAGGCATCTGGGCTTCGTCGTGAACAGTTGGACCGTTGATATGACACATCCCCGATTGCACCTGCCGCGCAATCGCCAACGCGCGAGGTATGTTTTGGCTGAACACGGAGGAAGCAAGGCCATATTCGGTGTCATTGGCAACTTGTATCGCTTCCTCATCGCTGCTTATCGAGATCACAGAAACCACAGGCCCAAACGACTCCTCGTGATAAATCCGCATGTTGGGCCGGACACCATCGAGGATTGTGGGTTGCATGATTGTGCCCTCATAGGTTCCACCCCAAACCATTGTTGCTCCCTTTGACACAGCATCTCGCACCAGCTCGTCTACCCGTTCAGCCGCCTCCGGTGCAATCAGCGAGCCGACCGCAACCCCGGGAGTTGTCGGATAACCGACCTTGAGCGACGCAACCTTGTCCGCCAATCTTGACAGGAAGTTGGTGGCTACCTTGGCGTGAACCAAGATACGTTCGGTGGACATACAGACTTGCCCTTGATTCATAAACGAGCCAAAGACCGCGGCTCGCACCGCTTCGTCCAGATCCGCGTCGTCCAGAACAATCATCGGCGCCTTTCCCCCCAACTCAAGCAGCACTCGCTTCAAGTGGCGGGCAGCAATTCCAGCAACGATCCGGCCTACTCGTGTCGACCCAGTAAAACTGATTCTTCGAATCGCCGGGTGCGCAATCAGGCTCTCCACTATAAGGGCCGCATCTTCCGGCGCATTGCTAATCACATTGATCACTCCAGGGGGAAAGTCCGCATCACGCATGGCTGCACCCAGCAGGTAGTGCGTGCCAGGGCAGAGTTCCGACGACTTCAGAATTACAGTGTTTCCGCAAGCCAATGGCAGCGCAATCGCACGCGCCCTATGACGGGCGCATTCCACGGTGCGATTCCCAGCACGGGCCCGACTGGTTCGCGGACTGAGAATGCCATGCATCCCGGCTGGTCTGACGGAATTACCTCTCCTGCGACCTGCGTCGTCATGGCGGCAGCCTCTCGCAGCATATTGGCTGCCAGTCTCACGTTGAACGCTCCCCAGGCCTCGGTCGCTCCGGTCTCGGCCATCATCGCGGCTATGAGCTCTTGGCCGCCGCGCTCAATCGAATCCGCAGCCTTCAGCAACCGCGTTCGGCGCGCATTCGGTCCCATTTGAGACCACTGCCTAAATGCTTGCGCCGAGGCGTCGACAGCCGCCGCAGCATCTTTCAGAGACGCTGCTGCCGCGTGGGTCACTACCGCGCCGGTTACGGGATTTCGACGCTCGAAGATAGCGCCGTTCGACGCCGCTATATCCCGGTTCCCCACGATGAGGCGGGCTTCCATGCGGGTTCTCCTTATCGAAACGCTCACGCCCCTAGAAGCGCAGTGAGCCGATGCACCGCTTGCAATACGACGAAGTTGGCATCATATTAGCAGTGCAGCTGACGCTTGGAAATAGTTCAATCGGGAATATCGGAGGCGTATCCGAGGGGTCGCAGGGAGGGTGATCGATGAACCGCAGGCTGCAAGTAGGCATCATCGGCGGCGGTATTGGTGGATTGGCGCTCGCCGGGACTCTTGCCAAGCGTCGGATTCAGGTTCGTTTGTTTGAGCGAGCGCCTGCATTCGGCGAAGTTGGCGCGGGAATTCAAATGACTCCGAATGCGGTGAAAGTAATTCGCGAACTAGGATTGTGGGACAATTTGCGGCGAGTCAGTTTCCTGCCTCAATCCATCGTGGGCCGCGACTGGCGATCGGGCAGGGTAAATTTTCGTACGCCGCTGGTCGACGAGTGCCCGCGCCTGTATGGCGCTGAATTTTTCCATGTTCATCGAGCAGATCTTCACAGCATTCTCTTGTCGCTCTTGCCCACGGACGCGGCCACACTTTCCGCAACATGCATCTCGGTCAGCCAAACAGATCAACGCGCGCGGGCCGAATTCGCCGACGGCACCCACTTTGAAGCTGACCTGATAGTGGGGGCAGATGGCATTCAGTCGACCGTGCGAAAGATTCTCTTTGGCGACGGTGCTCCTCGCTTCACCGGAAACATGTGCTGGCGGACTGTTGTTCCCTTCGAGAAACCAGAATGGGATCTGGTCAGTCCGGATTCTTCCTTCTGGCTGGGACCGAAGGGCCACGTGGTCACGTACTACGTCAGTGCTGGTCGAGCTGTGAACGTCGTTGCCATCCGAGAAGCTGAAACCTGGACTGAAGAGTCATGGAACGTTCCCAGCAGTCGCCAAGAATTGCTCGCGGGGTACCCGGGCTGGCATCCCAATGTCTTGAAACTGTTTGCTATGGCCGACAACGTTTTTAAGTGGGGCTTGTTTGATCGCGATCCAATGAAGACCTGGTCCGCTGGACGAATCACACTGCTGGGCGATGCAGCCCATCCAATGTTGCCGTTTCTTTCCCAGGGTGCGGCGATGGCGATTGAAGACGGATATGTGCTGGGCTCCATCCTTGGCGAAGAGCCGGACCCTATCGTGGCGTTGAAGAAATATGAAGCACTGCGCCTTCCACGAACGAGCCGGGTACAGCTGGAATCCCGCAAACGCAGAGAGACCTATCACGCGTCTTCAGCGATGAAGCGCGTGTATCGGGACGCCTGGTACTGGGTCAAGCAAAAGGTCGATCCACACTCCGGCGGCTTGCAGGCTAGTTGGGTCTATTCCTACGACGCAATTTCCGAAGCACAAAGACAGTGAGATAGCCACCCAACCTAGACTCGGTCGCGGCCAAGCCGAGGGTGTAGAGGCGCAGTAGCCGAATCGGGAGACTGGCTTTGCTTTTGCCTATGCCGAAAGATCGCAACCCAGAAATTGGGTGAGCGCGCGAAAAAAACCCTCGAAGTCGTCCCATGGAATCAAGTGAGCGGCGTTTTCCACTCGTTCGACTTCGATTGTGGGTAGGAGTCGCCTGATCTCCGCCACGTCCTCCGGTAATATCACTCCCCCCCGACCAGCAACCACCAAAAGAGCGGGCACTTGCAAGCGGGGGAGATCCGAGTGTACGTCGTCTTCGTGGAATCCCCGGTAGGCAACTTCGACGGCCCGGCGATTGCAGGTAGGCAGCCACTCCGTTCGAAGGCGAATATGTTCGTCTTTCCAGGTAGGAACAAAAGGCCGCATTTCCTCCAAACTAGCCCCTTTTTGAGCAATCTCCAGCGCGTTTAAGAGCCACTCCAGCGGTATCGGATATTTGCGGCGGCCCGGGCCTCCGACCGGGGGATCAACCAGCACGATCTTCTCTGTTTTCGCCTTCGATCCTCGCGATGCACGAATGGCAATGCGTGCTCCCATGGAATGCCCCACCAAGATATAGCTCGATATTCCAAGCGCCTCACCGAAGGTCACAATGTCGTCGGCACAAGCATCGAGGCCGTAATCGAGATCATGGCGGCTTTCGGACAGTCCTCTTCCTCTGACGTCCAGAATGTAGGTATCAAAGCGCCGGCCAAACCGCTCTCCCACAAATCCCCAGGTGATCGCCGGACTGGTGATACCAGGTATCAGGATCAGCGGAGTTCCCTGCCCCCCATAACGCAGGTAATGCTGTCGAATGCCGTTGGCATAAACGTGAGCTCCGTACAAGAAAGTGTTGCCCATCATGATGCTCCTGAACACCCCGCTTTCCGAAGATTGATGGTTTAGGCCGGATCCAAGCGCGCAGCCGTTATTCCATGGAATTGATGTGTGCCAGAACCAAAGACAACGGCTCGACATCGGCATACTTGGCGTCAATGTCGAAAAGATTCCATCGGTGCGGACCTTCGGCCCGATCCCCGACGCACTCTGATGGGACGATCGTGCGGTAGCCAAAGGATACTGCGTCGACCGTGGTCGCGCGGATGCAGCCACTGGTAACGCATCCCGTCACGATCAGCGTGTCCACCCGAGCGGCAATTAAGAAAGGCAATATCGGCGTGCCGAAGAATGCCGAAGATCCTCTCTTAATCCAGACCGGTTCGCCCGGTCGAGGTTTGATTCGTTCGTCAATTTCACACCAAGATGTCTTTTCCAGCAGCACAGCCAAACCAGGCATCTTGCGAAGCCACGTCGCACCATCCGCGCCGCTGGCATCGAAGCCGACAGCCGTAAAAGCGATGGGTAGTGCTTTGTGTCGCGCTGCATCGAGCAGAGTCTTGGTGGCGGCGATCTCCGCAGACAGGTCACCGCCAACCGGGCAACCTGGATCTGTGAAGCCCCGCTGAAAATCGACGATCAGCAGAGCCGGTCGGCTTCCATAGCCCACTCGGCTACCAATTCCACTTCGTCGATATGTCGCTTTGGCCCGATCGAGTTCCTCTCCCACATCACGACCGTCAGCACTCATTGAAAATCGGTGGGAATGATGCGGCCACTATCGGCAATCAATTCGTCGTCGAGAAAAAAACGATGGTGACGCAAGGCAAAGTCCTGGTGACATCCGGTCGTGTGTTTCCCTCCGAAGGTCGCATTCTCTCCCAGAGCAATCAGCGTCGTGCCGTACATGGTGCGCCCGTCCTGACCGATAACGTCGAGAGGATCTTGAAATGCCAACGAATTCCACAAAGCCCGCGGATGAGAGCCCCACCCCAGGTGAGAAATTGCGAACCCCTCGGGGTCTTTCCATCCTTCGATGTAGTCTTTAATCATGAAAGCGTCGTAGCCGCCGTCAATGGCAACCACGGCGCCCTTTTCGAAACGCATTTTCACTGGCGTCGAGAGGAACCGCTTCGCCGGGTACCAGATATCGCCGGGATCCATGACCAGCACTCCGTCACCTAGTCCCTCGTTGGGGATGGTGTACTGGAATGCACCCGGCCAGTGATCCCAGCGTCCGGGTTCGTCCGTGTAGCCATATTGGCCAATGACAGGCCGGCCCGTCATATCGAACCACACATTGGTGCCGCCATTAGACTCCAGCCGAATGCGCTTGGTCTTCTTCAATCGCGCCATTCCACGTTCCACCCGGGCACGGTCTTCCACCGTAGGAAACAGTCGTTCGAGCGCCTCCACCGGGTCGTGCACCATCAGGATTCTGGTGCCGGCGCCCAAAATTTCGCGCTGTTCCTTCGAGTGCAGTAGCCCGCCACTGGAAAGATCAATGACCATATCTGCCCTTTTCAGCGTGTCTACCGCAAGCGTCGACTTGGATAAGATCGCGGAGGACACATTCCCGCCGCGCATCACCGGCACCTGTTCCGGGGGCGGGGAGGGCATCATGATCATCATGGTGTCGGCACCAATTCCTCTGGCTGCACCATACATCGCGGCCGCGTATTCTTGATTGGTATCAGGTTCGGTGAGAATCACCAGCGATTCGGTAGGTTTGAGCTTGCACAGCTCGAACATGCGTCGAAACAGAGGAACCAGTTCGGCCGTTCGGAAGGCGGTTGCGGTCGCTACGGACATAGGCGTTGTTCGCTCCTTAAGATTTATCCCGGCTTACAACCGGGGACCCTAGGTAATCCATCCGTTTAGTTCCTATATGAACTTAATTCTTTCGTTTGGAGTGGTTGCCAGTATAGCGAGCCCTTTTCCGTTGTCAAGGGATTTTGGGGCATGCGGGGCATGGCAGTATTCCGGGATGTAATCGGCGAACATGGGTAAACAGCCGAGAAAACTGGAGATGATCCACTCAACTGACTCATTGGGGCAGTACTTATGCCAGACTCTGGCAATGAGCGGACAGGAGGCCCAGCTCACCAGGCTCCGAGTTCGAGTGTGGATTCTCTATGACACAGACGACCTCAAGGAGCAGTTGGTCACAGATTCGAGCCTCGGGGGCAGGCGCGCAGTTGTAGCTGTGCTCAACTTTCTCACGCTCGGCTGAAGTTCATACTCTGGCGCGAAGCAAACAGGAAAGCCCAGTGGTGGAAAACAGGTCCGCTAGTTTATGTGACCAGTTCCACTCGACGACTGCTGCCCCTTTAATTTAGGCGTTTTGCCGACGCACTCGAGTTGTTGCAGTACCACTTCCTAAAGTCGCTGGTTGTGCTTATCTCTTCTTACCCGGAGGTGTTGGATACAAGTTGCTGTGGGCACACAGTCTCTGGTGTGTTGCCGATTCCACCTTTTTGACATTGGTCAAGACTCCTCAAGCCGACCTCATGTGACACTACCGCCTCCCAGGAAGCTGACTCTGCCAACACTCGAGGTTATGGTTATTGAAGAGAACGAAGGTGCCCTAGCGCCCTCTATCGTCGAAGTCCTAATGTCGCCCCACTACCGACATGCATCATACCTTCAGGTCATGCAGAAAAACATAACTTTGCCGCATTTGATCCAGTGAATCGGTCGGCCACGCGTTGGCCGGAACGCCATGCAGGGTGCCAACGCCATACGCTGCTACTTCGGCGAAATAATTCTCCATAGGCGCCTTCTTGGCAATCTCAAAGATCTTTTTCCAATTTAATATGCCCTGGCCGACGGGGACACTCGTCTTACCCGGCAAATAGTCTTTGG
>JBPYDQ010001047.1:0-14811 GCA_051986135.1 Terriglobales bacterium
GCACTGATCCCATACCCACCCCGTTATCTTCCACTTCAATGACCAGGGAGGTATCGCTTATGCGGCTGCGCAGGAAGATGGTGCCACCCTCAATCTTCGCCGAGAGTCCATGCTTGATGGAGTTCTCAACCAGCGGCTGCAGCAGCATGCTGGGCACCATGATGTCCAGCGAGGCTGGATCCAGATCTTTGATGACCTGCAACTTCTCCCTCCCGAATCGCACCACCTCGATATCGAGATAATCGTCGATAAAGGCAAGTTCCTCGTGCAGGGGAACAAAAGCATCTGAGCTGTGCAAGAGGCGGCGCAGAATATTGGCCAGCTTGATGATCAATTCGCGCGCGCTATCTGGATCGAAACGCACCAGCGAAGAAACGGAATTCAGCGTATTAAACAGAAAGTGCGGATTAATCTGAGTTTGCAACGCCTCCATGCGGGCGTGCAGCAACATCCGCTCCTGTTCTTCCAGCTTAATCTGGATGCGCACGCTGTGCCAGATCTTTAACTCCGTCCCGATCACGACCAGGGAAGTGAGGTAGACCAGCACTTCCACCCACCAGGTCGGACTCTCCAGCGCGAAGGTCAGGTGCGGAAAGAATCGGTACAGCTCGGTATGCACAAAGCGAAGTCCGACGATTGTTAGGAAGAAGACGATTTGCCAGTCGAATAAGCGGGGCTTGGGGAAATTTCTGCGGACCCAGCGATAGATGCTCAGATCAATGAAAGGTGAAAATGACCAGATCTCCTCCCGATCTGCTACAAAATTGCGGAGTTGGCCGGCAACGAAGCCGCAGAGCACAGTAAAGGGCAGGGTGGCCCATTCGCCGTGCAGAGCGGCCGGCAGTCCAACCAAACTGCCGCCCACCATGCCACACAACCGCCCCCCCAAAACCCCCAGTAGAACTGCGGTCTCGAATGACAGGTCGCCGGCAAGAAAACTGTGCACACTAAAGCGAATCCACACACCGAGAGCGATCGGTATGCCTACGCAGAGGGCCAGATAAATCTTCTGTTTGACGGTGCGCTCTTCTCTAAAGAGCAGGTTCTTGAACTCTACAGAGCGCACCAAGCTGCTCGCGACCGCTGCCGCCACACCAACCTTAAGTAGCAGATGGATCAGTAGGACCCTTTGTTCCATGCCAGTTCCGTGTGACTCCACTGTAGCACGGGGTTAGACGGTATAAAGTGCCGTGCTGTTCCCAATAAATGCTAACCCGTCCCATCCATTCTTTTAACAGCGTTTTAACCCCGGCCGGGAACGCCCCCGGCCTAATATGTTTGACAGACTGCCAAAACGCTATCTTTTGCCAGCGACTTCAACCAGACCTTAACCTTCAATGGCTCCGGCTATAGACTCAGCGAATTGCTAGTTATTTCTACCGAGCAGTGCGGGCACAAAGCCGCCGGTGGCCAAGCTTAACCTGGTACAGCAGGGGCGGAGCTCGCCTATCTTCATACTCTGTGACCCCGAATTCCGTGGAACAATACGAAAACAGCATCTCTGGGAGGTCGGCAAGCGGAATTTCGAACTTCTCCACAAAGTTCTGGATAGGGCATCGAGGGATACGACTCTTGATTTCTTCGTGCCTTCAGCCGCCCGGGGAAGTGATCTAATCAGCCCTGGTGGGGATCGTCCCCTCGAACCCAACTTGGGCAGCGAGTTTCGCTACACCCTCCGGTGAGATTGACTCGATTGTTCGGACCACGGCTGGTTAGGCAGGTCTCAATGCTGGACCGACTCGAGGGCGAGACGCAAGTAGCTCCAGACCACATCGTGTTTGTGGGGCGACGGCAGCTCCGACTTCAACGTGATGGTGAACGCGAATATGAGACGGTTTTACCACTGCCTTATCGAAGGCACGTCATGTTTCGCAAGTTGCCAAGCGCAGCGTGCTCGCCAGCAACGCCAACACTTGTGCCCAATCTAGAAGGCATCGTTAGGTGGCCGCGTCTCGAGATCCGGGATTGCCTCGAGCGCTATGGACTCCTGATCCCGGAGTCGGAGAGCACGCGCACCGACTGGCTGGCGCTACGACCCTCAAATGAAGTAGCCGCTCTGAAGCCAACCATCGGTGAACAGAGGAGGCGGGCTGGGGGACCGTCTCGCGACCACGACGGGGAGGTACCTTCGCACCTTTGATTTCGCTCAAGACGGGCTTGCTAGCGTGACGCCTACGCTAGCAGAAAACTATAGCTTCGATCGCAGGAGGCTGATCACGTCATCGGAAGTGATGACACCCACTAGGTGCTTTTGGTCATCCACTACAGGCAGGGTCAACAGGTTGTACTTGTCGAACAGCTCCGCGACTTCAGCTTCTCGTGCATCAGGGTGGCAGGTGATTAAGGGCTCTTGGGCCAGAGACACCAGTCGCTCTTGGCCCTCGGCTAGAACCAGCTTGGCCAAGGGAACCGCTGCCACGAGTCTCTTCTCGGTATTCACGACAAAGAAGGTACTGACCGTTTCCACTCCGCCCTCAAAATTTCGCAGGGCATCAATAGCTTCCCCAACAGTCACATCTTCGCCCAGCGAAATGTACTCGGTCGTCATGCGACCGGCAGCGCTGTTTTCCTCGAAACTGAGCAGGCCAGAGACTTCTTCGCGTTCTGCGGGAGCCATTTCTTCCAGAATCTCTTCGGTGCGCTCTTCTGGTAGGTCTTTTAGCAAGTCCGCGGCTGCATCGGGATCCATTTCTTCTACGATGTCGGCGGCCCGGTCCGAATCCAATGATTCGACGATAGCTTTTTGCAGCTTCGGTTCGACCTCTTCCAAGGCCTCGGCCGCCACTTCCTCGTCCAAAGTTTCGAATACGGCTTCGCGCTCGTCGGGGGCAAGTTCCTCGACAATGTCGGCGATGTCCGCGGGATGAAGTTTGGCCAACCGGTCATGCGAAATTTTCAAGCGGACGCGCCGCGCAGGATCGGTTTCGATCAAATCGACGAATTCCCAGGGGATGGCACGCGGTGGAATACGCCGCAGCAGGACGTGCAGAGCAGTGTTGGGAACGACCCCCTTCAACAAACGGCGGATCGCGCCGCGCGGTCCGACATCGACCGACCCCACCTTCAGCACAACGTGATTAGCAATTACCTCCTCGTACAAATCCACATCGTTGACCCGCACGACTTTACGACCGTTCACATCGATGACCTGCTGATCAAGGAGGTCGCGTTCCAAAAGAAACAGTCCTTCCATGCCATTGTCGCTCGGCCAATCGTCTGCCCTAGTGCCTGTGCGAACACCGCCATTGATCGATTTCACGGCATGGCATGCCAGCAGGCAGTTCCTGGTGCGGGTCTTAACGATCAGCGTAGATATTCGCGCCGGATCTTCCTGCAGCGTCAGAGCTACTTCCCGCACACGTCCCCGCATGGCTCCCTCGGCGTCGTAAACCTTGGAGCCCAGCAGTTCCGTCAAGGTCAAGGTGTGATTCATTCCAAGCGCAGAATACTGCAATAAAGACGCCCGAATCTACCGTGTTTTTCATGCAGGGCGTGGGGTGACGCGCCGTAGGAAGCTGCTATGCCCACGGCGATTCGCGAAAGGATGAGGCGTGAGGTTGACTTGCCGAGAATTCGGGCGGCTCCTCCGACCTGTCCGACCGGCTTGCGCGTTGACATTTACCCTCTCCGACAGGCAAACTACCGGATTCGCCAGCCACGCTGTTATGGCGTGCAGCTGAGGCAAAAAGCAGGCCGCGGCGAGGAGTATCGAACAGTTGGAAGTCTCACGATCGCGCTCGGCCAAGAACCTGTTGCCATGAACCATAAGCGGGTCTCCTTCACTCTCGATTCAACTCTGGAGACCGTCAACAGTGCCGAAGCTACGGCCAGCAACCTGGCAACCGAGGCTGGCTTCGCCGATGATGAAGTAATGAAGATCGCCATGGCCGTGCGGGAAGCAGCGATTAACGCCGTTCTGCATGGCAATGCCTACGATCCGGCCAAGAAAGTATTGTTGGAATTTGAGCGGACTAGCGGGGAATTCGTCGTTACCATAAGGGATCAGGGCAAAGGCATTGATCTGACCGCCATCCCCGACCCTTTGGCGCCGGAGAATTTGCTGAAAACATCTGGGCGCGGGATTTTTCTTATTCGCTCGTTTATGGACAAAGTGGAAATCAACCCGTCCGCGGTGGGTACCGAAATCAAACTTATCAAACACGTTCACGGTTCAGCCGTGGACGGCAAGGAGGCCTCGCAGTGACCATGAAGAGCAATACAAGGCAAGTCGATGGTGTCACCATCGTGGATCTCAGTGGCCGCATCACCTTGGGAGAAGGCAGCGTTATCCTGCGCGATACGGTGCGCGAGCTGATCAGCAAGGGCAACAAAAAAATCCTTCTTAACCTCGGGGACGTTAACTACATTGACAGCTCCGGCATCGGAGAACTGGTCAGCGCCTTCACCACGGTTCGGAGTCAGGGTGGCGAACTGAAACTGCTCAACCTCACCAAGAAAGTTCACGATTTGCTGCAGATCACGAAGTTATATACCGTATTCGACGTGAAGGACGACGAGGCTTCCGCGGTAAAGTCATTTAACCACTAAGCCCGAAAACGACGGCTGTCAGCTTTGTCTACATGGGTTAATCAGGAGGCTGCGGGTATCGATAAAGCGGCGGACGTTTGGACCGTGATTCGCCAGTTCTTTCGGGATACCGGGTAGATCCTGCGTTCGTAAATCTCACGGAAAAGTGATTGCCCCCGCGTTTTCCAACTCAGGTAGATAGCTCAATTCACGCCTTAGTTGTGTAGGATCGCTTTTCCGATAACCTCGCCTTCATAGGCTGTCGGTCGGTCGCCCGAACCACGAACACTGCTGCCAGAACGGATTACAAACAGGATGCCTTTTTATTGGCCGGCGTCGGGTGAAGCGGAAGCTGGGCCCGGCCTTTCTTAATCCCCAGCCGGCGATTACGAACGGGATGGCGGCTCTCGACTCTGAATTTTGGGCTGCTCACAATTGCCAGCATCCACTCTGTTAATTCCCTGCCGCAGCCCTTCAAGGCGGCAGAGTACATACTGTCTACATGATCTACCTCCTTTCCCCTCGTGGTTCCCTTGGTTTATATTCTCAAACCGGCTCAAAAGAGGACTCCGATGGCAACCGAGACCAGACCAGAAGCCCAAGCCAAGAGCTTTGGGCAAGATATTGAGAGAGATCTTGCGCTGGAATTTATCCGGGTTGTGGAAAAGGCTGCGATTGCCTCGGCCCGCACCATGGGAAAAGGCGATCGCAGGTTGGCCGATCAAGTAGCCACGGAAGCCATGCGAGAAACCATGGACACGGTCCCCATGCGCGGGACCATCGTCATAGGTGAAGGCGAGCGCGATGAGGCACCCATGCTCTATATCGGTGAGAGCGTTGGCGCCCAGTTCCCGGATGGCTCGAGCGTCCCGGAAGTCGATATTGCAGTTGACCCCTTGGAAGGAACCAATCTTTGTGCGACCGGTGCGCCCGGCTCAATCACGGTACTGGCCGCTTCAGGACGTGGGGGCCTGCTCAATGCGCCTGATTGCTACATGGAGAAAATCGTGGTTGGCCCCTCCTGTAAGAATTGCGTGGACTTGGACGCCCCGGTGGCGGATAACCTCAGGAACATCGCCCGGCGCCTGGAGCGCGATGTTGCCGACCTGGTCATCATAGTCTTGGACCGACCACGCCATGAAAGACTCATTGCCGACATTCGTAATGCCGGCGCGCGCATCCGGCTGATCGGCGATGGCGACCTTTCGGCGGGGATTGCTGCCGCCGTGATCGGGACCGGCGTGCACGCCGTTATGGGATCGGGTGGCGCTCCCGAGGGTGTCATAACCGCGGCCGCCATTCGCTGTCTCAACGGCTACATGCTGGGAAGACTGGTCATCAATAAACCGGAATTAGAGGAACGGATCGCCCGCATGGGTATCAAGGACAAGAAGAAAATCTATACCGCCGAAGAACTCGCCCCGGGCAAGCAGATCATCTTCGCCGCTACCGGGGTCACGGAAGGCGCCCTCATGCGAGGCGTGCGCTTCTTCGGCGAAGGCACCCGAACCTCTTCCGTGATCATGACCCTGAACACCGGGAAGGTGCGATTTATCGAGAGCATTCATCTGGAGAAGAAGCCAGATGTGAAGGTTAGGTTTGCGTAATAATTTGCGTTAGAAGTAGTCGCCTCAGCCTTCGGCGGCGTTCTCCGACACTCGTGACTGCTGACCGCAACTGCTTTAAGGGCTCGGACTATCTATTGTCTGGGTGGCGCCGATTGCAGCCTCTGAGCCTGCCGTAAGCAATCCGTGCCCGATACTCGCGCCCCTTGAGGACCAGCTCGCCATTCATGATGGTTAATAGCTGCCCGCCATACCGGCGCGGGTGTGATGCTGTTTGCGTCGCTCCTGCTCCTGCCTGCCCTCTTCTTTGGTAAGTCGTTTTTGGGTTCGTTTCCGAGAAGTGGAAACCCAGCAGGGACCGTCTGCAGGACTCCAGTACGTGCCGTTCGGAATATTGCTCAAGTACGGATCGGAGCAGGCGTCTTCCTCCCTCATCCCTTCTTTGCCCTCGGGCAGCGAAATCTCGCCAGACACTCCTCAATGGGGATTCCCCCCAGAAACCTGATCCTGTCTTGCATTTCGGAATCGAGTCACAAGAAACGGTGGACCGGGATTACGGAGGCAGTTGGCACGAGGCTATGCAGATGCCGTGAACTGCGCGTTGGTAAAAAAGGTAACTGGCGGGAACAGGTGTTAGCGATTTCGCCAACTAACTCCGCAGTTTATTCAACCTGATTGCATTCTGGAGTCACGGCTTTTTTTCACTCGTTCTTCCGCTGTATTACGTCTGTAATGCATTTGTCGCACTGCGGCTGTATGCAATCCCGCATTGCGACACGCTCCCCCATAACCCTGCGATTGACATGGGGCGGTTAGCTAGTTGCTCTAGAGCAACGATAAGCGGCACCACCGAAAACTAGAATTTCACTTGCCACTAGCGTAGCCTGCGCTCAGCCCTTCCCTCCTAAGTAAGGCAACGCGCTCGGCCCATTTTCAATTAGTCCCAGGTGGATCACATGACAGGCAGACTGCATTCGCCCGTGCTCTTGATTGGCTGGATGTGTCTGACCGGGCTGACCTCTGTGGCGGGGCAGAGTCACGATGCACCTAACGGTGCGACCGCCGCCGCGTCGGTTCCGAATCTGATCAAGTACAGCGGCGTGCTGAGGGACGGAAGCGGCGCGGCCATCACTTCTTTAAGCGGGGTAACGTTCCTGATCTACCAGGACGAGCAGGGCGGGGCACCGCTGTGGATGGAGACGCAGAATGTGCAACCGGACAAAGCCGGCCACTACACGGTGCAATTGGGAGCGGTGAGCAAAGACGGGCTTCCGCCAGAAGTGTTCATGACGGGAGAGGCGCGTTGGCTGGCGGTGCAAGTAGCCGGAGGGGCGGAGCAGTCGCGGGTTCAGCTGCTTGCGGTGCCCTATGCCATGAAGGCCGCCGATGCCCAGACCCTAGGCGGGTTTCCCGCTTCTGCCTTCGTGCTGGCCGCACCATCAGGCAGCAATACCTCTACGTCCAGTGCGCCCACCGACTCGGCCACTTCGAGTGCGGTTTCGCCTCTGTCGTCATCTGGCGTGACCACATCGGTCGGCACGGCGAACTCGATTCCGATGTTCACCACGACCACCAACATCGAGAACTCGATTCTGACGCAAACGGGGACCACAGCGATCAATGTGGGCAGCAACCTGAATCTGCCGGCCACGGGTACCGCCACCCCTACGTCGTCCTTTGACTTGAAAGGAACGGACACGCGGACCCACGGTGGCCTTGCCAGAGGGGTGAATCGTTGGGGCTCAGTAAATTGAGTGGGTTATTTGTTTGAGTTTGTTGCACGCTTTTCAACCAGGAGAACTCGTATGCGACATGTCCGCATGTCCTTCTTGCTTGCGTTATTCGTTTCTTGCCTTGCTTTCTCTGCCGGAATCCTCGCGCAAACGCCTCCAGTGACTATGATCGGTAGCGACCGTCTGGTCTTCGAGGAAACCGGTGCTAAGGTGGAAAATGGCGAGGTGGCGTTCGCATCTACGGTGTCGGGGTTGAAGTTTCAGTTTTACCCAAAACAGGCATCAATCGACATTGAGCCGGATGGAGTCGACGGAAGCAAGCCATTTCACCTCAGTCTGGCAGGGGCGAATCCAGCGCCGCAGCTTATCCCGGAAGGAAAGCTCCCCGGAATCGCGAATTATTTCCCGTCGTCCGACGTGCGCACTTGGCGAACAAATTTGCGGACCTGGTCCGCCCTGCACTATCAGGACATCTATCCCGGCATCGACCTCGTCTATTACGGCAATCGTGGTCAGTTGGAGTATGACTTTGTCGTCGCCCCAGGACACGATCCCCAGAACATCGCGCTCGAAATCGCGGGCGCAAAATACGTCACGATCGGCCGGGACGGCTGCCTGGATATCAGCGACGGCATCAATAGCTTCCGTTTCTCCAAACCGGTCATCTACCAACGGAAAGCGGACGGTTCTCGCGTCGATATCGCAGGCGGGTACGTAACGAAGAGCGAAGGGCGTATCGCCTTTGACATTCCCACTTGGGATCGCGATCTCCCACTGATCATAGACCCGGCACTCGTGTATTCGGAATTCGTAGGCGTATCGGGTGAATCCTACATGGCGTCAGCGATTGATCTCAGCGGCGCTATTTATCTGGCTGGGCGCAGCGGCGGAGGATTGGTGGTGGAGAAGATCAGCGCCGACGGGACAACTGTTCTGTACCACGACGTGATTAGCTCGACTCCATCTTATAACGCCACACCCCAAGATATCCGCATCGACTCGGCCGGCAACGCCTACGTCGTTGGGGTTGCAGGCGTGAACTTTCCCACTACCAGCAATGCCTTCCTGCAGTCGGTTTCAGCCGGAAACCATGCGTTCCTGGCAGTCTTGAACGCAGCCGGTAACGGTCTCACTTATGCAACCTATCTGGCAGATACCACTGTGGGAAAGACCACTGGCTTCGACCAAGCCAACGGCGTGGCCTTGGATTCGACTAACAAAGTCTATTTGACCGGTTTCACCAGCTCTGGGCATTTTCCGACAACTACAGGTGTGGTTCAGACAAAGAATCCCAACACTGTCCAAATGGGTTTTGTGGCGAAGTTTGACCCCACTAAGTCTGGAGCAGCTTCTCTGGTTTATTCGACCTATCTGGGCGGTCTCATTTCAACAACCACCGAAAACGGCATTGCCGTTGATTCCTCCGGCAACGCATACGTCACTGGAAATGGCGGGCCGGATTTTCCCGTCACGCCGGGTGCCTTCAGTTATAACGGAGAAGCACTGGGACAAGGTGGCGTGTATGTCACCAAGCTCAATTCAGCGGCAACAGCACTGAGTTACTCTGCCTACTTAGGGGCAGGCACGGCGAATGGAATTGCCGTCGATGGGAACGGCGACGCCTATGTTGCGGGGAATGTTGGCATAGAAGATTTCCCTACTACCTCAGGGGCTTATCAGACTACTTTCCCTGCTGGCTTCAGCACTGAGCTAAATACCACCGGGAGTGCGCTGGTCTATTCAACCTTCCTGAGTGGTCCCAGCGAACTCATAAACCCCACTGATATTGCGCTTCAGCCCGGCTGCGCGTCTGCCTGTAGTGCTGCCATTGTGGGATTCACGGGCGGGAATGACCTCCCAACCACCAATCCGATTCAGGGTTTCAACGCCAGCTACGTGAATGGAGCCACGGGCAACGACGCTTTTGTAACTGAGTTGAATGGTACCGGAACAGCAGCCGTCTATTCGACGTACTTGGGAGGTGCGTCGGACGAAAGCACCGAGAGCAGCGCTCACTCTCCCTCGGTTGCGGTGAATTCCACCGGCGATGTCTTCGTATTAGGACAGACTACCTCCGGCGACTTCCCGGTCACACTTACGACGACACCGTTTCGCGGCAATTTCGCGGCCAGAATCGGCGCCACCGCTGGGTCAAAAGCGGTAGTGTTTCCCCTGAATTTGGCATTCTCGACTTCACAGCCGATTGGTGTGCCCGGTACTGCGACCACCGCTCCCGGAACCGTTACTCTGCGCAATATGGGCAGCACCGCCTTGACCCCCAGTATCTCGATATCACCCAGCGTCTACACTGAGACTAACAACTGCGGAACCAGTCTGGCCGGAGGAAGCGAATGTACGATTACCCCCACTTTCACGCCGACCTCAACCGCATCCACTCCCGGTACGCTCACAGTAAACGGGAGTGCGGTGAGCCTGACCGGAACAGGCGGCAACCAGGCTTTCCTCACGCTAAGTCCATCGAGTCTGACTTTTGCCGACCAGAACGTAGGCACAGCCAGTCCATCGCAGACAGTCACACTTGGCAATAGCGCCACGACGACACTCAACTTCAGCAGTGCACCATTCACGACTAGTGGCCCCTACGCCTTTACCACAACTTGCGGAGCAACTCTCGCCCACGGCGCGACCTGCACCGTCAATATTGCTTTTCTGCCTACGCAAAATGGGGCAGCTAGCGGAACGTTGCAAATCAGCTCTACAAATAACAGCTTCCAAGCGCTTAGTTCGGTGGCTCTATCCGGAACGGGGTTTGTTGGGTCTCCGGCACTGACGCTAAGTGCAAGTAGCTTGGTGTTCAATACAACAACGGTCGGTGTAAAAAGTCAGTCGCAGTCCGTACTCGTCACCAATACTGGCAACGTTCCAGTAAGCATCTTTGGGGTTTCCCCATCCCTGTCGGACTATACGGTCACGAACTGCGCTGGTCAGACTTTGAATCCAGGCGGGGCCTGCTTCTTATTTATAAGCTTTACGCCAACTACGACTGGAACGCGGACGGCAACGATTACTCTTAGCGACAGCACTCAGCAAGGAACACCCGCGGGAACGCACAGCTTAACCGTGACTGGCACAGGTGTAGCCTCGACGCAAACTCTATCCATGACGCCGTCCACCTTGTCGTTTGCCGACACCGCGGTAGGAGCTACGAGTCCGTCCCAGTTGGTCGTAACCACAAATACTGGCGATGCCAACGTGACGATTGATCGTGTGTTTTCTTCCACGCCGGACTTCAACGTGAAAAGCACCGGCTGCGTCACTACCACGTTCGCGCCAGGAAGGGTCTGCAACACCAGCGTCGAGTTTACGCCGACAACCGCTGGCGTCCGTACCGGTACGCTGGTCTTTAATGATTCCGCCACCGGTAGCCCTCAAACTGTCACTCTTTCCGGAACCGGTCTAGTCGCGGCGCCGGCGGCCGAGGCATCACCCGACAGCGTTAACTTCGGTAACCAGGCGGTTGGCACCACCTCACCAACTGCATTTTCGGTAAATCTAACCAACATCGGGAACCTGCCCTTCGACGCTTCGAACAACTCCATCACGGGGACGAACGCTAACGATTACCAGATTTCTTTCGAGGGCTGCACCTCTGGATTTCTCATAACCCCCGGACGCAATTGCCAGGTACAGGTCAGCTTTAGCCCTACTGGCACTGGAAACCGTATTGCTGCCCTGACTTTCACGAACGTGGCAGGCACGCAGACCGTCAGCCTGAACGGCACCGGAGTAACGGCAACTGATGCTCTGCAAGCAATTCCCAATACCTCAATAACTTTCCAGCCGCAACAAAAAAGCGTTGCTAGCCCATTTCAAACGGGCAACATTATCAACACCGGAAGCGCGGCCTTCACAGTCAACAATATTGCGTCAGCCAGTTCCGACTATAGCGTGAGCAACGGATGCTCCGTAGTCCAGCCCAATACGTCGTGCCAGTTCTTGATCACGTTTACGCCCAGCGTCAACAGCGGAGCAGATAACTCGACCTTGACAATCACTACTACTCCTGCCATCAGTGTGCCTTCCATTGCATTGAATGGCTCGGGTGCGACCACGTTGCCTGGCATGCAACTTTCGCCGGCCGGCTTGTCATACAGCAGCCAAGTCGTGTCAACCACCAGCACCGCTCAGAGCGTATCCGTGACGAACAACTCGGGATCGACGGTCACGGGCATCAGCGTTCCCGCAACCGCGGGCGATTTCACAATCTCGAATAATAACTGCAGTGCGACGCTGGCCAATTCCAGTTCTTGTAGCTTCCAGGTTATCTTCAAACCTACGGTAGCTGGGGTGCGCACAACGGCGCTGAACATAACAGACAATCTGGGAACGCAAACGGTGAACCTCGCGGGCTTTGGTGTTGCCGCAGCCAGCGGCGTGCGCCTGCCTCAGACTCAGTTTTCCTTCCCCACCGAGACTGTGGGTGTCCCCAGTCCGGGTCAACCTAGTCCGACGCAAACGGCAACGTTCCAGAACACCGGTAACACGCCCGTCACCATAGCTAGCGTTGCGCTGGGAGGGGCCAACCCTGGCGACTTCTCGATAAGTTCCAGTTGCCCGATTTCGCCCAGCGTACTGAATGCTTTTTCAAGTTGCAACACGTCGGTCACGTTTGCGCCAACTGCAACAGGGATCCGCAATGCTACCCTTGTGTTTGCCTACACTGGCGCCGCAGGTAGTCCCCAATCGGCGACTCTCACCGGCAAAGGCGTGGCTTCGGTGCAAGCTCTGGAATTCGGGCCCAAATCCATCAACTTCGGGACACAGGTGGACACCGTTCAAAGTCCCCTGAACCCCAGCGTACTTCTAACGAATACTGGAACTGCCCCAGTCACGATTTCCAACCTTGCCCTGAGCGGCCCCAATGCCTCAGATTTTGCTCTCAGCAACGGTTGCCCCGGTACCTTGCAGCAAGGCCCACTCTCCAATACCTGCACCGTAGGTGTCACTTTCACTCCGAGTGCGACTGGTGCTCGCACAGCCACGCTCACAATTACACACTCTGCGCCCGGCAGCCCCGCCAACATAACTCTCTCGGGGACTGGAGTGGCACAAACCAAGACCCTGGTAGTTACACCAAGTTCTTTGGCCTTCAATCAGCAGGTAGTCGGGACTACCAGCACTACGCAGAACATTACCGTGGCCAACATCGGTAACTTCAACGTCACATTCACCGGTGTGACAGTTACGGGGAACTTCGGTCTGCCATCCAATAATTGCATCGGGACCCTTGGACCAGCCAGTGCTTGCACAATTCAGGTTGATTTCACGCCCACCGGGACAACTGGAAGCAAGGCCGGCACGGTCTCGATCGCCGATAACGCGACTGGCAATCCACAAAAGGTCACTGTGGCCGGAACTGCCATTTCCACCAGCACAGAAATTCAGCTTTCGCAAACCACTGTGACCTTCGATGCGCAAACTGTAGCCACGCAGAGTAACCCGCAGATTGTCTATTACTCCAATCAGGGGAACACTGCGCAAACTATCAGCACCATAGCCCTAGGTGGTGCCAATGCTTCCGACTACTCACTCACTGGCAGCAGTTGCGCCAACGGTGGTGCAGTCAGTGCGGGCTTCTTCTGCACCATCATGATTCGGTTCACGCCGGCAGCGGCGGGAACGCGCACCGCGACCATTACGATCACGGATACGGCACCCGGCAGTCCTCGCCTGATCACACTCTCCGGAACCGGAATCACCAGCGCCGCGCCGGAGGTCAATCTGACTCCAGGATCGGTGGCATTTGGCAACCAATTCCTGGGTACTACCAGCAACCCACAAAACATCAATCTCACCAACAATGGCCAGGCGCCTCTCTCCCTCACCGGTATCAGTGTGACGGGCACCAATCCTGGCGACTTTGCACAGGCCAACAACTGCCCGCTGACTCCTAACACTTTGCCGGCAGGATTCAGCTGCAACATTGCGGTGACGTTCTCGCCGACTGCTCTCGGCGCACGTTCCGCAAACATCTCTGTGAACGATAATGCGGTGCGACCTAAATTCAGGAGCCTGCCTGCCACCAGTCCACAAACGGTGAGCCTCACCGGCAACGGGAAATCCGGGGCAATTGTGACGCTGACACCCCCGAGTCTGTCGTTCCCGAACGTGGCTCTGGGTACCCCAAGTCAGCGGCAGGTTACCCTGAAGAATACGGGTGCTGCCCCGCTGACCATCACAAACATCGGCGTCACCGGCACCGTAAGTTCCGACTTCTCTCAATCTACTAACTGCCCCATTAGCCCCAACACCCTGGCTGTAAATAGCTCATGCACGATCACCGTGACCTTTACTCCAACCACCACCGAGAACCAGACGGGGACCGTGAGCATCACCGACAACGCTCCGAATAGTCCGCAAACCGTGCCAATCACGGCAAACGGCGCGGAGCCTGCGGTACTCCTCTCGCCGAACCCACTGAGCTTCCCCAGCACGACGGTAGGAGGCACGAGCACGCTCACGCTTAATCTCGAAAACTATGGCAACGCTCCTCTGACGATCAGCAGCATCGTTACAGATAATTCCGTGTTCACAATAGGGTCCAACAACTGCGGCAGTTCGGTGTCACCAGGAGTAACCTGTCAGATTCAGGTTCAATTCAAGCCCACAGCGACCGGCTCTGCTACCGGGGATCTGACTATTCAAGACAACGCCGGAGACAGTCCGCAGACGATTGAGTTAAGTGGGACTGGCACTTAAAACTATTCTGTGAGATACGCACAGCAGCATCTATCTCGGCTTTTTCGCTCGGCCGCAGGGTCGCCCACCCGGTGGTCTCTTTCTTAGGGCGAAAGCAAGGTGGGGACGGAAGAAATTCCGGGAGGCAGCGCTGATCCTGCGCCATAGCCCCGGGGTGGTTCGCCGCCACCACCTCAAACTGGAACAGGCCGGCAAAAGGCTGATGCTATGGCCCGTTTGGAAAGGCTTACGACGCCCTGCGCAGTAGAAAACCTCACCAGACCCGC
>JBPYDQ010001048.1:0-8406 GCA_051986135.1 Terriglobales bacterium
AGTTCGTATCGGAGCGTACAGCAGGGGCTTACGAACTTCGGAATCGGGGCACTAGGTCCCCGCCCCAAAAAATATGATCCGAGTGAAAAGCGTGTAGTTCGATTCGAACACCATGATGCCCACAAACACCAACACCAACACTGGCGGTACCAGAATGGCATACATCAGGGCCAGCCGCTCCCAGGCCATGTGCATAAAGACCGCGACAATCAAGCCTGCCTTCAAAATCATGAACAGGAGGATCAGAGACCATCTGAGGTATCCATGGATACCGAAGTAGTCGACGAGATAAGAGCAAGTGCTGAGGACAAACAGCCATCCCCAGACCACGAGATAAAGCTTAATCGGGTGTTGTTGCCCTTCGACGTGTGCGACTGCTGCCTGTGCCATGGTCCCTCACCAAAGATAGAAAAAGGCAAAGATGAACACCCACACCAGGTCAACGAAGTGCCAGTACAGGCCCATGATTTCGACGTTCTCGTAGTGTCCCTTCCGGCTGGTGAAAAAGCCTCGCGCTTCGCGGTCGAAGTCTCCACGCAACACTTTTCGCGAAACGATGATCAGGAAGATCACTCCAATCGTCACATGGGTGCCGTGGAAGCCGGTGATCATGAAAAAACTGGAGCCAAACTGGTCGGCGCCCCACGGGTTGCCCCAAGGCCGCACCCCTTCCATGATCAGCTTGGTCCACTCAAAACCCTGCATTCCGACGAACGTGGCGCCAAATGCCGCGGTCACCAGCATCAACACCGCGCTTTTGACGCGATCGTGGCGGTAGCCGAAATTGACGGCCATGGCCATCGTCCCGCTACTGCTGATCAAGATGAAGGTCATGATGGCGATCAGGATGAGGGGGATGGTCGTATCGCCGATCGTCAGAGCGAAGACCTTGCTCGGATTGGGCCAGGGTACAGTCGTCGATGACCGGACCGTCATGTAGGACAGCAGAAAACAGCTGAAGATAAAGGTGTCGCTCAGGAGGAAGATCCACATCATGGCCTTCCCCCAGGAGACATTCTTGAACGCTCGCTGGTCGGAGGACCAGTCGGCGACGATGCCTCGCCACCCTGTAGGCCGCGTGAGGGCTGCACCGGTATTTGCCAGCGCTGCGTCTGTCATTTGCTCTTAGTCCTCCTCAGCTCAGCAACTGGCGACAGATGACGGCGAAATCGCCTACCCACGGCGTCAGCAGAGTGAATAGAACAAGCCAGAGCAAGAGCAAATAGTGCCAGTAGATGGCGCACAACTTCACGCTCAAGCGCACCTGGGCAAGCTCAAGGCCTCGCCACACCTTGTCGATCGTCAGGACCAAGGCCACCAGGCCGCCCAGCAAGTGCAGCCCGTGCAGCCCGGTGAGCAGATAAAAGAAGGCATTGGCTGGGTTGGTCGCCAAGAAGTAGCCGGCGGCGTTCAGCTGTCGCCACGCAAAGAGCTGCCCGATCAGGAATGTGAAGGCGAACAGGCCTCCCACAATCAGGCCGTCTCCGACGCCTTCCATCCGTCCCCTGCGTGCCGCAACCTGCGCGTATTGTAGCGCGACACTGCTCAAGATCAGCACGCCCGTGTTGAACCACAGCACCTTCGGCGCGGGCATTTGCGCCCAGTCCGCCACCTGCATTCGCATGAAGTAGGCGCTGATGAAGAGCGCAAACAACGAGCTGACGACGGCAAGAAACACACCCAATCCGATCGTCGCTGCAGGCAAGGACGATGCGCCGCTACCGGGGACCTCGCCGATCGCGCCGACCTCCAACCAGGGCTTGGCTGTCAACCTTTGCTGCGATAGCCACCATGCGACGATGGCGCCGATGGGAACCAGGACGAATAGTATCGTGATGCTCACCGCCCGGGTTTCCCTAAGCTGCTTGTGGGACTGGCGGCTGGTTTTGCGGAATGAAATCCTCCTTGGCGCCTGGCACGCTGTAATCGTAGGCCCAGCGATAGACCACTGGTAACTCCTTTCCCCAGTTGCCATGCCCCGGCGGGGTTTCAGGTGTTTGCCACTCCAGCGTGGTGGCCCGCCAGGGATTACTGCCAGCCGGTTTGCCCTTGAACAGGCTCCAGATCAGGTTGAACAGGAACACCATCTGGGCGAGGCCCACGATCAATGCCGCCGCGGTGATGAAGCCATTCAGCGTCGTGGCCGATTGCGGAACGAAAGCCATTTCGCCCATCTCGAAATACCGGCGCGGCACGCCCAGCAGGCCTAGATAGTGCATGGGGAAGTAAATCGAATAGGCCCCGAGGAACGTGACCCAGAAGTGAAGCTTGCCGAGCGGCTCGTTCATCATTCGCCCGGTGACCTTCGGGTACCAGTGGTAGATCGCACCGAAAATCACGAAAATGGGCGCCATGCCCATCACCATGTGAAAGTGGGCGACGACGAACATGGTGTCGGACAGCGGAACATCCACGACGACGTTGCCGAGGAACAGCCCCGTCAGTCCCCCGTTCACAAACGTAACGATGAAGGAGAGGGCGAACAGCATCGGGACCGTGAGGTGAATGTCGCCGCGCCACAACGTGAGCACCCAATTGTAGACCTTGATGGCCGTTGGGATGGCGATGATGAGCGTGGTGGTGGCGAAGAAGAAGCCGAAATACGGGTTCATGCCGCTCACATACATGTGGTGCGCCCATACGACGAAGCTGAGGGCACCGATGGCGACGATCGCCCACACCATCATGCGATAGCCGAAGATGTTTTTTCTCGCATGGGTGGCGATCAGGTCGGAGACAATGCCGAAGGCCGGCACGGCGACGATGTAGACCTCAGGATGGCCGAAGAACCAGAAGAGGTGCTGAAACAATAGCGGACTGCCGCCGTGGTATTTCAAGTGTTCTCCCATCTCGACAATGGCCGGCATGAAAAAGCTGGTCCCCAGGATCCTGTCGAACAGCAGCATCACGCAGCCGACGAACAAGGCGGGGAAGGCCAGCAACGCAAGGACGGTGGCCGTGATAATGCCCCATACCGTCAGGGGCATGCGCATCATCGTCATCCCCCGCGTGCGCGCCTGCAACGCCGTCACCACGTAGTTCAATCCGCCCATGGTGAAGCCGATGATGAACAGGATCAGGGAGACGAGCATCAGAATGATGCCCCAGTCCCGCCCCGGAGTGCCGGAGAGGATGGCTTGCGGCGGGTACAAGGTCCAGCCGGAGCCCGTGGGACCTGTCGGCATGAAGAAGCTCGCCACCAGGACCAGAACCGCGAGCAGATAGACCCAGTAGCTGATCATGTTCACGTAGGGGAAAACCATGTCCCGGGCGCCTACCATCAGCGGGATCAGGTAGTTTCCGAAGCCCCCCAGGAACAGCGCGGTGAGCAGATAGATCACCATGATCATGCCGTGCATGGTGATGAATTGCAGGTAGTCTCCGGGGCCGATGGCGGACAAGCTGCTCGGGAAGGCCAATTGCAGCCGTATCAGCCACGACAACACCAGAGCCACCAATCCAATCGAGAGCGCAGTGATCGAATACTGGATGGCGATGACTTTGGCGTCCTGGCAAAAGACGTATTTCGTCACCCAGCTCTTCGGATGATAGAGTTCTACGTCTTCCACTTCGGCGGGTGGGATGACTCCAGCTGCGCCAATCGTGATATCGGCCATTGGAATGTCCTCGCTCTTTTCCTATGAGGCACGACGGCCTTGAGTCTCGTCGTGCAGATCGTCTCTTCTCCCGATGCCGCCCCGTGGCTCAAAGCCAGGTCTACTGCGTTTCCTTCGCTTGTCTAGTGCGAGCCGACAATTGTGCGAACGTCTTCTGCTTTTGTAGCCACGCCTGATATTCGCTCTCCTCGTCAACGACGACCTTGCCACGCATGGCATAGTGCGCACTACCGCATAGCTCAGCGCAGAGTAGCTCGAAGGTTCCGGTTCTGGTGGGGGTGAACCAGACGTAGGTGACCATGCCTGGCACCAGATCCATCTTGGCTCGGAACTCCGGCACATAGAAGCTGTGCAAGACGTCGATCGAGCGCAGCAATAGCTTGACCGGCTTGTCGAGCGGCAGGTGCAAGTCGTCGGCTTCGATCACGACATCGTCGTGCCCGTCGGGATCGTTTGGATTCAAGCCCAAAGGGTTGTCGGAACTGACGTACTGGGTATCGGACGTGCCGAGCCGGCCGTCTTTTCCCGGAAGGCGGAAGCTCCACTGCCACTGCCGGCCGATGACCTCGACCTCGGACGCCCCTTCCGGGACCGTGACGAATTGGTTCCATACAAACAAACCGGGAGCCAACATGGCCCCGACGCCCACCGCGGTCACTATGGTGAGCCACCACTCGAGCTTCTTGTTCTCCGGATTGTATATCGCCCGTGTTCCCTCCTGGTGACGGAAGCGGAATACGCAATAGGCCATGAACAAGAGGATGGCGGTGAAAGCAATGCCGCTGATCCAGAACGTGATGCTGATCGTGTGGTCGATGTAACTCCAGTTTGAGGCAATCGGCGTCCACCACCACGGGCTCAGAAGGTGAAACAATACTGAGCCGAGCGCGACTAAAACCAATATGATCGCTGTAGCCATCCCTTTGCCTATGAAGGCCATGGATATGAACTAAAGCGCGATTATTCTATGACTTCCTTGGGTTCTAGACAACTTCTAAAGAAGCCTCACGAGGAAGAGGAAACGCCTTTTTGGTGCTGTGGATGGCTCCTCCCACCGGCACCGCGAGCGCCTTCTCACGGTGCCATCCGGCTGGAAACGAATCGCTTGTCGGCGAGGCCCCGGCGCACGCTCGCCCTTGGGCCGCCAGCGGTGGCCATTACGCCCCTTCTGGCCGATCCTCGCCTCGTCCATGAACCAGACCTGGATATCCTTTCCAGGCCGCTGGGTCCTCACCGCGTCGATCTCCGCAGCGAAGTTTTTTTAACCGATATGCGCTGAGCGTTCGCCCAATAGCCGATTCGCTCCGCTCGATAACGCGGTTTCGGATCGAGCCGAGCAGTCGAGACCTCAGAAGTTGCGTTGCGGTTGCGTCGGTCGTGATCCAGGCGACCCAAGCAGAATGAGAAAGGCTTTCATAACCTTACGCAAGCCCGACGAGAGCATCAAGCACGACTCCAACGATCAGGAGCCCAAGCTGTAAGAACGAGGCAAAGAAATTATCCATCGCCGTGTGCTTCGACGGTACGATATAAAGCAGCCAACTTTTCCAGAGAAAGTATGCACCGCCTACGCCTGCGCCGAGCCCATAGAGGAGGCCTTGGCCGTACCAAAGAGGCACGAGCGAAATCGCAACCAACGCGGCCGTATGCAGAAGAATTGCCCAGGTCCATACCCGCTGCGATGCGGTGACCGGCAACATCGGCACCCCCGCCCTGGCATAGTCGTCGCCTTTGGCAGCGGCGAGACTCCAGAAATGCGGCGGCGTCCAGAGGAACAGCACAAGCGCAAGTAAGACGGGAACGACTTGCGGCGTCGGATCAACCGCCGCCGCCCCCGCGAGCACGGCGAAGCTTCCGGCCAAGCCCCCGATCACGATGTTCCAGGCACTTCGGCGCTTGAGCCATACCGTGTAGACGACACCATAGGTGAAGGACCCGAGAAAAACGAGGAGCGATGACACAAGCCCATTCGCTGCCGCCGCCAACGCGAGCGAGGCGACGAGCAAGGCAAGGAACGAGATTGGCCACCACAGGCTTGGTTGAAACGCGCCGCGGGCGAACGGGCGGGACCGGGTTCGCCGCATCTCCCGGTCAAGATCGCGCTCGTAGTAGTGGTTGAACGCACTCGCAGCGCCTGATGCTCCAAGCACCGCAAGTGCCAAGGCCGAGGCTTGCGCGACCGAGATGGCAGGGCCTTTAGCCGCCGCCATCCCGGCCAGCGCGCTCGCCGCGATCGCAACGCCGATCCTGAGCTTCAGGAGCGACCAGGTCATGCGAATTGCGGCGAGCATGGATGTCTTCCGTTGTCAGCCGGACGGATGCTCAGCGGATCAGCCGCCGCGCGCCGTAGGCTCGGACATAACGGACGCGACTTGCCTTAGCGCACCCTTGACCAGTCGCTTCACGCCAATGTGGGATATTTTAAATCCCCGAAGCGCTGCGGCACAAGGGTTTCTTACGCCCTACCTCCATTCTGACCCCGACCTAGTGTACCGTTTCCAACACTTCGTTCCGAAGTGGATTGAGTCGCATCAACGCCGGCTTGCAGGTACGCCGGCTTTTCGCCGCCGCCTGATCGAGCTCACCCATCCCCAGCAATACGTTCCACATTGCAAGACTGATCGGGCGCCGTCATTGGGTCTTGGGTGCGAGCACCGAGTGGCCGGGCGTGGTGCCGACAAGGAATTCGTGTGCAATCTCGCCACATTCGACCTGCGCAACGCGGTGCTCGAAACGTCGGGACCGTTTCCACGCGGCGTGAACGAGATGGATCGAGTCGAACTGGCACCCGCGCCATCGAGGTTGGTACGCCCGCCGCGTGCTGCTGCATCGCCCTGTGCGCTCGAATACAGGCTGTTGCAGATCATCGATCTCAAGGACCTGCAAGGACGATCATCCGCCCGCTACATCGCATTCGGACAAGTGGTGGGCGTCCGATCGCGCGTTGCGGCTATGCCGACTATCCCGTGGTGGACAAGGTGTTTGCGATGGCGCAGCCCAAGGTCCTCTTCCCAAAGCAGGACGCGGCCAAATGACGCCCGCAGCGGGTGCTTCTAGCTAGAACTTCACGCTGTTTGGATATAGTCGCGCAATGTCGCGGACTCTTGCTCCATTTCGCGCAGGCGATGCTTGACGACGTCGCCGATCGAGATGATGCCGACCACCTGATCTTGCTCGACGACCGGAACGTGGCGGAACTTGCCCGTCGTCATCCGCTCCATGACCGTGCCGACAGTCTCCGTCTGGCCGCATGTGATGACCTTGCGCGTCATCACCTGAGCAAGCGGTTGCGCGAGCGCGTCGGCACCCTGTTCGCCAAGCACCCGCACAATGTCGCGTTCGGATAGAATTCCGATCATCCGACGGTCCGGACCTAGCACGAGAAGTGCGCCAATTCCATGCTTGGCAAGCGTTTTAACCGCGGTTTCGAGAGTAGCCGTGGGCTCGATTGAAACGACATCACCGCCCTTGGCGGACAGAATGGTCTTGACGGTCATGGGTCGCCTCCCTCGACCGGCGTTCGTGTCGACCTAGCGCACCACCGGTCGTTTTAATAATCAGCTATTTGGTGCCCTTTGAGCGCGCGGCGAAGATGCGAGCGCTTGGCCAACGCCTCATTTGGCATCACGGCGACTGGCACGGCATTTACATAGCACAAACAGCTATCGGGCGGGATGCGGTTGCCGAAACTCTGAGTCGCCCTGCGGCATTGCGCGCCTCTGAGCGCACCGCAGCATGAAACAAAAACAGACAAGTTTACACAGTCTGCACAAGACGATAGCCGCCACGCGCAGGTATCACCACGAGCACCGCATTCGCAGCGCACGCGGAGAGCGGCACCTTGAGCGCCGTGGCACTGCGAGCAGAGCGCAGCCGGCGATCGTATCAAGATTGATCGCTGGGGGGCGGCGCGTCCATGCCTTCATTCGGGCCGCCGCCCGTCGAGATCGGAATGGGATCGAATGCGGCGAATGCCAGGAGACCGGCAAGGAACCCGCCGATATGCGCCTGCCATGCAATCGCCTGCTCGACCCCAGCCATGCTGATCGAGCCGAGCCCGAACAGCAAGTTGACGCCGAACAATACCAGCAGGAAGGCGAGCACGCGCGGGTCTTGCAAGCGTGATGTCAGCGGCGCTGCAGACACCCGATAAGGCTCTTCGCGATCCCGCCACAGTGCGAGTGGGCCGCCGTGCTGGAATGCAAAGAAAACGGTACGCTAGCTAGGTCGGAGTCAGAAGTAGGGAGCAAGAAACCCTTGTGCCGCAGCGCTTCGGGGATTTAAAATATCCCACGTTGGGGTGAAGCGACTGGTCAAGGTGCGCTAAGGCAAGTCGCGTCCGTTATGTCCGAGCCTATGGCGCGCGGCGGCAAACTCTGGCTGTTCCGCTGAGCATCCGTCCGGGTGACAACGGAAGACATCCATGCTCGCCGCAATTCGCATGACCTGCTCGCTCCTGAAGCTCAGGATCGGCGTTGCGGTCGCTGCGAGCGCGCTGGCCGGGATGGCGGCGGCTAAAGGCCCTGCCATCTCGGTCGCGCAAGCCTCGGCCTTGGCACTTGCGGTGCTTGGAGCATCAGGCGCTGCGGGTGCGTTCAACCACTACTACGAGCGCGACCTTGACCGGGAGATGCGGCGAACCCGGTCCCGCCCGTTCGCCAGCGGCGCGTTTCAGCCAAGCCTGTGGTGGCCAATCTCGTTCCTTGCCTTGCTCGTCGCCTCGCTCGCGTTGGCCGCGGCAGCGAATGGGCTTGTGTCATCGCTCCTCGTTTTTCTCGGATCCTTCACC
>JBPYDQ010001049.1:0-3338 GCA_051986135.1 Terriglobales bacterium
AGGATCGCGCGACTGGGCCCTCCGTCCCGCCCAGCGCGTCCGATTTCCTGATAATACGCTTCCAGGCTTCCTGGCAAAGCAGTATGGATGACGGTTCGGACATCGGGCTTATCAATTCCCATACCAAACGCGATCGTCGCAACCATCACCTCAATCCGGCCCTGCAGAAACTGATCCTGCACCCGGTGGCGGTGATCAGTGTCTAGCCCAGCGTGATACGCCGCGGTTGCAACGCCTTTGCCGAGTTCTGCTGCCAAGCTGGTGGCCTGCTTCCGTGTAGGGGTGTACACGATGGCGGGCCTGCGTTTGGCGTCGAGCAACAGTTCGCAGGTGAGAGTGGCCCGTTCCGCCGGCGCGATCTCGACGATCTCAATGGCGATGTTGGAGCGGCGGAACCCGTGCACAAAGCGTACCGGCTGCGCCAACTCCAACTGCTCGGCGATGTCATTCTGAACGACTGGCGTCGCGGTCGCGGTCAGTGCGATGACGGGCGCCGGCCGGAATATCGGTAGATACTGGCCCAACATTCGGTAATCCGGCCGGAAGTCATGCCCCCATTGCGAAATGCAGTGCGCCTCGTCGATGGCGATGAGAGAAGGTTTCCGTTTTGCCAGCATCTCCGGGAAGCCCCCCACATGGAGCCGCTCCGGCGCGATGAACAAAAATTGCAGTTTGCCACTTAAGTAATCGAGGCACGCCTGGCGGGAGGCCCCTCGGTCGCGGCCGGAATGGATGCGGTCAGCGGCGATGCCCCGCGCCTTGAGCTTGGCTACCTGATCTTCCATCAAGGCGATCAGCGGGCTAATCACGAGAGTAGTACCGCCACGCGCGAGTCCTGGCAACTGGTAGCACAGCGACTTGCCAGACCCGGTCGGCATCACAAGTAACACGTCCCGACCTGCAAATACAGCCTCACAGACCGCCTCTTGATTTGCGCGGAACGACGAAAAGCCGAACGCTCTTTGCAGCAATCCTGTGAGCGTATCGCCTTTTGGCCTCTCAGCTACGGTGGCTGGTTCCGTTCTGGCATATTGCGCTACCGCACCACGGGCTGCTGCTGCCAGGGTGGGTGCCTTCGGCGGCGGCACCTGGCCTGCCTCGCCAACAACTTCCCGGACATCATCTTCGATCCCTTTCAGAAACGGCCCAAGCTGCGCGGTCCCACGCTGGATACGGTTGAGATACGCCTCCCACTCACCGGTCATCGCCGGGCTCTTCACTTTAGCGTGCACGACCTCAATCAGCCGAATCCCTTTGTCCGTGGCTTCGAGACTCTTGCCCTGGCGAAGCATGTAACCTCGCTTGAACAGTACCTCGATGATGGCGGCGCGGGTTGCCGGCGTGCCCAGCCCGGTCTCCTTCATCGCCTCGGAGAGTTCCTTCTCGTCGATAGTTTTGCCTGCCGTCTCCATGGCTGTCAGCAGTGTCGCCTCCGTGAAACGCTTCGGTGGCCGGGTCTTCTTTCTTAAGGCTTCGATCTCCACCACATCCTGCCGCTGTCCACTGGCAAGGGGCGCCGGTAGCGCCTGCTCGGCCACCGGCCCGTCGCCGCTCGCCCTGCTCTCTGTCCTGTTTCGCTCGGGCGACATGTCCAGCACCTTCCATCCCATCTGCTGGACCGCAGTTCCAGACGTATGATACCTGTCGATGATGTCCGCATTCCTAATGGCGGTGATCACCGTTGTCACTGACCAGACGTGGTCACTTTGCCAGGCACCCAGGAGACGACGGCAAATCAGATCATAAATCTTGCGCTCATCGGCGGACACGCTTGTCCGATCGGGCGAAGTCGGGGTAGGGATGATGGCGTGGTGATCGGTCACCTTGGAATCGTCGATGAACCGCGCTCCGAGTGCCAACTCTCCCGTACCGGGGGCCAGTAACTCGCGAAAGGGCGCCTGGATGACCTCGACAATCCGCGGCAGTGTACGTGCCACGTCTTGCGAGAGATGTCGACTGTCCGTGCGCGGGTAGCTGATCAGTTTGTGGCGCTCATATAGCGCTTGCGCGACATCGAGAGTCTTTTGGGCGCTAAAACCGAAGAGGCGGTTCGCGTGCCGCTGGAGCTCCGTAAGATCATATAGCAGCGGTGGGGCCATGCGCAGCGTTTGTGATTCGATTGACTCGATAGAGGCATGACCGGTGCGCGCCCGCTCTAAGATGCGGTTCGCCTCTTCTCCATCCGGGGGCAGCCGCATGGCTTCTCGCAGCGATTCCTTGTCGGCCGCGGTGTCCGGCCGCGTACGGAACCACGTGCCCTGATACGTGCTCTGTCTTGTGTCGCCTGCCGGGCGGAAGGTGGCGACGACTTCCAGGTAGTCTTCTGGAACGAAGCCCCGTATGGCGAGCTCACGCTCAACCACCATGGCCAGCGTGGGAGTCTGTACGCGCCCGACCGACAGCTCTTCGCCGTATGCCAGGGAATATGCGCGCGAGAGGTTCATCCCCACCAACCAGTCCGCTCGGCTCCTCCCCCGCGCGGCATCAGCTAGCGGATCGAAATCGCTCGCGGGCCGTAGGATCTCAAAACCTCTGCGGATGGCCTCCGGGGTGAGCGAAGAAATCCACAGCCGACTGACCGTTTTGCGGCAATGCGCCGCCTCGTATATATAGCGGAAGATCAGCTCTCCTTCACGGCCGGCGTCGGTGGCGCAGACCACGCGCGAAATCCGTGGCGAGTTGAGGATTTTCCGTACTACGTCGAATTGCTCTTTCGTTTTCTCGTAAATAACGAGCGGCCACTGGTTCGGCAACATGGGGAGGAGATCGCGGCGCCATTGGCGCCATTCGGGGTTGATCTCATGGGGCTGCGCAAGCGCGGCCAGGTGGCCAATCGCCCACGTAATTACGTAGCCGTTGCCGTGCACGTATCCGTCGCCCTTACTGGTTGCGCCCAGGACGCTCGCGATGTCGCGTGCGACCGAAGGCTTTTCGGCCAGCACGGCAATAGTGCCAGGTTCCGCAGCTGCCATCTTAGGTTCCAGTTTAGAGCGAAGTGAGGGAACTGGTACCAAATGGCAGGGCGGTTCACCAGGGAACTCGTTCTGGTCTATGAAGTTCTACTGAATCCCTGGCAAACCGGCCACAGTTACTCACTTTCCGATCTCAAGCATCTCGAGGCCGCGGCGAAGGAGGCGCGAACGCGCATTGAAAATTGGCAGCGGGAAAAAAAGGCCCGCCCGCGACCATGCCCGGCTCCTGAACTCCGCCACTAACACGCCCAGAGACTGTTTCACGACTTCAACCAAGGAGACGTCTCTTTTAGGCGCCCGTAATCGTGCACAAGAAGGGGGTAGAAGCATGAAGGACAGATTTGCGGCAGCCGAATTCGAATTCGT
>JBPYDQ010001050.1:0-4001 GCA_051986135.1 Terriglobales bacterium
TCGTCGGTTTCCTCGATAAATGGAAAGTGGCCACTCTTCTCGAACATCACAAACTCGGCTTGGGGTGCGTAGCGCTTGTACTGAATTGTCCAACGGGGAAACGCAACACGGTCGTAGCGACCGGCAAGAATGAGCAATGGCATGGTCAGTTTCTTCAGGTCAAGCCTGTAATCGAATTTGCCCATGTCGCCCGAAACCAGAAAGTCGGCATCTTCGCCAGTGATCGCGCAATAGACGTCGTTGTTTACTGAGCCGCCCCCGGCGATTATTTTGTCGAAATTCGACGTGTTATAAAACATAAGGAACGCCGGGGAAACATCGTTGGCATCCTGATATTCCTTGCTACACGTGTTGAAGCCCTCCGCACGAACCTTTTGGATCTTCTCCCACGTTTCTGGAAACTGGTTTCGCAGCTCAGCGTTGCTGTTGTCGTTGTTAGCCTGCCACATCTCGCTGCTGAACAGAGTGTCTACCAGAATCAGTCGACGTAGGGATTCTGGAAACCGCAAAGCGTATGCTTGAGCCACTATGCCACCGTAAGAGTGTCCGAGTAGGTTGATCTTCCCCAAGCCCAGGGCTTTTCGCAGATTTTCGATATCCTCGACATCCCGACCCAGACTGTATTCGCGGCGGTCCTTCGCACGATCCGACTTGCCTCGGCCAAAGGCATCGAAATAGATGATTCGATGCGAATCCCTGAGGGCCGAAAAATAGGGATGGAAATAGTCGTGCGAAATGCCCGGCCCGCCCGAAATAAGGATCAGCGGTTCCCCTGCGCCTTCGCTTTCATACCAGAGCCGCGCACTGTTGACGGTTACATAGCCGCCCTTGGGGTGGTTGGGGGCAGCATCGTGAGCGCCATTGGTTGACGTCTGACTGGATGCAAGAACCGAGACGACTAGCAGAAATTCCAATACGACTGATGGGCGCTGCATCACTCACCTCCGAAGATCGGATCGGCAGGTCAATTGTTCAGTCGCGTAATGCGACTAATTGCAATCGCGTTCCGGTCCCGCATTCTAACGCAGGTGGAGTTCCTCAAACGGATGTAATCAGCGGGTACACTCAAGTTTCGACTTCTTTCGATTCGCATCTGGGGCATTTGTCAGTAAGCGGAAGAAGAGTGCTCTCGCGATCATCAGCTAACCGGCTAACCCTCCAGCAGAAAATCCCAAAACTCAGGCGCGCCGCTGGTTTCGTTCAACTGCGCGATACGACGTAAGAAAGACAAGCGCTCTTCATCGCTGAGGGGATTAGCTTCTCGTTCGACGGGAGTGCTGCGCCTCGTTGCCATGTGCGAGAACGCTTCGAGGCACTTTGCAAACGTCTCAACAGACGCAGCGACGCGCGCCGGTTCCCATGTGCCTGCACCATGCATCGCGGTGAAGACTGGTGACGCCGCTATCTCAAAGTCAATGAAAAGCGGGTCGCCGCACGCAGTCTCGCAGCCGACGACAAGCCAGTGTGGTTGCCATGCTCCAGCCTCGCGGCTGCACAGAGAAGTACCATCAGGCGCAACAGAATACCCGACCTGACCTTCTTCCAGTTCGGCAGCACTGAACAGTTTGATTCCCCCGCAGCCATAGCTGACCTCAGCAGTGGGCAAACTGCCGCGCACTTCGTTGTAGCGGTTGGGTAGCTTCATTGGTCTTCCTTTTCGCGAACAGCGTAGCAGTCAAATCCCTTGTCGGGATTTTGGGTGAAATCGGGATAAGTCTTAGTAGTGGGGGGAGAGCAATGAAGAACCGTGAACACTCAGTTGTGCGATGGTGATTGTCAAAGAGAACCCAACTCCGAGCGCGCCCACGGCCCATGCGGCCCGGTCGGCCATGCGCGGCGGTATCCCGTGAGCAAGCAGCACGCCGCGGAGACCGAGTCCCATGTGCGTGATGACGAACCACACGCCCAGAGAGTAATGGGGAATGAGCCGCACGTTCCACGGGTCCGGCAGCAGGCCCGCCGGAGCACCGGATGCCCAGAGAAAAGTCGTATTTACCTTGGTGACCGCACGACCCAGAATGAAGACGGCATTGAGATGCGATGCAATGAAAGCAGTCATGAATGCGCCCGTGGAGGTCTGCAGCGTCCGGTACAGATCGCTGCGCATCGCAGTGGCGCGCCAGAACAGGGTCAACCCGCTGATCACCTGGAACAGCACCAGGATCACCAGTACCGGCTGAACCCACTCGGAGCGATACCACTTTCGCAGCGTGCCCATCATCGCCTGATTGAATTCCGGACTGAACGCGGCGCTCGCGTGGTTTAGCAGATGCAAGCCTAGGAAGATGACCACGATCAAAAGCGCTGAAGTGCCGTGCGCCATGCGCAGTGGTATGGGGTTCGCTGTAGAGGACGCAGGTGTTTCGATACCCGGCTTGCTCAGAGCCCACGCGGTCCCAGCAATGGCAGTCAGCCATAAGATCAACCAGAACTCAAGGTCGCCGTTCGCCGAGTGCAGCAGATAGGCGACGACTCCGATCAGCACAAAGAGCGAAGGAGCGGACACTGCCAGATGTGCGAGGCGGCGAGCCAGCAATTCCGAGGATGAGGTCCTTTCACCTCGCCCCAAGAGATATGCGACGTAGATTCCTACGGCGGGTACACCATAAACGAACCCCACAGAGACCGCGATGGCGAGCCAAGCCAACACCTCGGTCGGCCCGCTCACTCGATGCAGCAGTTTGCCACTCTCGTACAGGGCTTTGACTGTCAAGGGGTAGAACAAAGCGGCAGCTGGTGGTAGCACCCACCAGATGCTGCCAGTAAGAGAACGTGGCATGTCGTGACTGAGTGCCCCCGCTGCTGTTGTTGGCAGCTCCCGATTTGTCTCCATGTTGAGTTCCCCCATTTTCTGCTAATCAAGAGCCTCGTCCATGACTAGCACCCGCTGAATCGTATCAGTGCAACTGTCGATCCCGAACTGAATCGGTTACTAGGGCAGGGATCGGAATGCAGCTCGGAGTTCCTCAGAGAAAAGCTGCGGCTGCTCCCATCGCGATCAGCGGTGTCAGTACTTTGATGCCCTGCGCAGTCTGTGCGAAGGCCGAGGGCATATGCAGCGCCAGCGCAGCGCCGATTGCCGCGATGATCACTGTTTTGGAAGTGTTGTGCATTTTCAAATCTCCATCGTGAGCAGTTGCTCGCGGTACGCACCGCTTTTCTGAAGACGCGAAAGCGTCGAACGCGAGAATCATCTCTCGTGAGCGACACTCACACCATCGGACGATGGTATCGATCCATACTTAAATATCGGTTCTCGTCACAGCGATACGCGATGGACTTACGTTAGGGGCGGTTGAGCCCCGTGTGCCAAACCACAGTCGCAGGTCCTCCCGTGCGTCATCTTCCCGGGTAAGAAGACACCTCGCTTTCTTCCAATCGTCCCAGCCGTCTGATATTGGAGACGGAGGTTGCTACCATGTGCTTCAGTGTGAACACTCTGCGAAGGAATACGCTCCGAGGTTTGCTGCTGCTGGATCTGACACTAACCATTGGCTTATTTACCGCTCCCATGTTCGCTGATCCGATGACCAAGGCGGACCGGGAACACCTGCTGGTGCACCTTGAGATGACCACGCAAATGGTGGCCGAGCAGGTGCGCGGGTTGTCTCCCGCGCAACTGGAGTACAAAGCATCGCCGGATCGCTGGAGCATCCGCGAAGTCGTTTCGCATCTCGCGGTGGCGGAGCCGGACTACTGGCGCGAGATTCAGAAAGCGCTCAAGACGCCGCCGGATATGAAGGACCAGAGATCGCAGGCGACCGATGCCGATGTAATGTGGTACGGCATCGATCGCGTGGTGCATACCAAGACGGGAGGCGGGCACGAAAAAGTCGACACTTACAAAGACTTGGGCGAGGCTCTCAAGAGGTTTCAGACGCTGCGCGCCACCATGATCGAATATATCAAGACCACCAACGACGACTTGCGTGGGCACAGCTTTAGAGATTATGGAGAGGTGATCGACTGCTGGCAGTGGATGCTGGAAATCTCCACGCACG
>JBPYDQ010001051.1:0-2697 GCA_051986135.1 Terriglobales bacterium
CTTTTGAAGCCGGCCTATGGTCGCCGTTAATGACAAGTGGAGGCTCCGGTCGGGAAACGGGGGATACCGGTAAGTTACCGAAATCCCGAACATTTACGTCCATAAGGCCCCACCAGAGATGGATGTCAATCGGACTTCCGACAGCCGGGGATGCAGCCATACTGTCGGTGGAATGTTCGGCGGACAGGATGAATCAGACCAGCGCTGGCCAGAACTCGTCTTCGGTCTGTTGGTCGCGATCGGCTGCAGTTTAAGACCATCGCGTACCCCTTGGTGGTTAACTAGTTTCTGTCGCGAAATCCCTAAGTCATTGAAGTAGAATCAGTTATCCTCCTCCCGATCTCTCCAGCGATGCGTCGCGAGGACGCCACCGCGATAGGCCCAGAGTAAATCTCAAAGAAATCGTCCCCAAAAACACTTGACGCCATTTATGTTTTGGTGTTTCATTAGTATAGATGAATCAAGAAACGATCCTTCGCAGGCGCACCAAACTCGCCGCTGCCTTCCCATTCACTACCGAGATCGTCCGCGGCTCTTTGCTCCACCGCCTCATCCGCCATCGCACCGGTTGTGCCGTCTGTGCGGAAGGTAAGGGCCACCCAGTCTGGGTTTTGACAGTTGGTTATCCGGGCGGCCGCACCAGACAGTTCAGCCTGCGCCCCGAACAGAAGCCGGTCGTCGAGCAGTGGTTGAGCAACTACCACAAGCTCAAGCAATCCTTGGAGCGCATCTGTGAGATCAACCTGGAACTGCTGCAAGCGGAGAAACACCCGTGAGCCGCCGGTTGTCTCCCCAACTCAGTTTCGCCGATCTCCAATTGCAGAATCAGGGCGTCCATCTCGACCCCACCTTGCAACGGATCGCCGGCTTCCTGGATGAACATTCTGCCCTGGTCGAGCAGGTGCGCAAAGATCTGGAACGCGGTCTGAAAAAGCCGGCCGCCGGGCGCCACGGTATCCTTCCTTCCCAAGTCCTGCGCTCGCTGGTTCTCATGCGCGTCAAAAACTGGGACTACCGCGAACTGCGCGAGCGCGTCAATGACGGGTTTACGCTGCGTAGCTTCACGCAGTTCGATAGTCACCCCGTACCGCAGCACGATGCTTTCAACCGCGCTTTCAACCGGATTACCCCGGCCACGCTGGCGGCTGTCAACCAAGCCGTAGTGCAGGCAGCGGTGAAGCTCGGCGTAGAGGACGGCAAGCAACTCCGGGTCGACACGACGGTCGTTGAGACCAATATCCATTACCCGACCGATGCCACTTTGCTGTGGGACAGCGTGCGCACCATCACGCGTCTGGTCGGCGATCTGGATGAGAGGTTACCTCGGGGAGTGAGAGGCTTTACCCGTCGCACGCTGAGTGCGCGCCGTCGCATGCAAGCCATTCAACGCATGACCGCCCGGCAGCGCGAACAACAGCAGACTCCCAAGTATCGCCAACTCATCGGGATCACCGAGCAAGTGGTGAGAAATGCCCGGCAAGTGACCGCCGCCGCCCTGCGCGTGCGCCGAGTCGAGGCAGTCACACGTGCGGCGATCGAGGGAATCTGTAAGGAAATCCGCTCTTACTGCGGACTTGCAGACCGTGTCATCGACCAGACGCGCCGCCGGGTGCTGCTGGGCGAGACGGTTCCCGCCGACAAGAAACTGTATTCGATTTTCGAACCGCACACCGATTTGATCAAGCGGGGCAAAACCCTGAAGCCCGTGGAATTCGGCCACAAGGTTTTCCTGGCCGAGAGTGGTCATGGTTTGATTACCGATTACCGGGTGCTGGAGGGGAATCCCATCGATAGCGATCATGTCCAGCCCTCCTTGGACCATCATCAAGAAATCTTCCAACAGGTGCCAGAAGATTACGCTGCCGACCGGGGCTTCTACCATGCGGAGAATGTACAGAAGTGTAAGGACGCCGGAGTGAGACAGGTGAGCATACCCCAGAGAGGCGGCCAGAAAACCGCGGAGCAAGACGAACTGGAACGGAGCCGCAGCTTCAAAAAGAGCCAGCGATTTCGGGCGGGCATCGAGGGACGCATCTCCGTGCTATTTCGCGGCCGTGGCATGAAACGTTGTTTGGCGAAGGGCCGTGAGCGATTTGAGATTCTGGTGGGCGCGGCCGTACTGGCCAACAATCTGATGCGCATCGCCGACCTGCTGGAGCGAAAACCAAACCGGCGAGCGGCCTAGCAGCCTTCCTCCGCAAAAAGCTTCGATTATTACAACCGAATGGAATGTTCCAATTGCGAGCTATTCCGATTCACCGGCCTCTTATGCCATAAATCTCGGTAAGATGCCACAAGCATCCGACATAAATACAGCAACTAGGGACGTCTCCACGCCCCCACGGAGAAGTGGTGGAGCAAGGTCTGCGCTAAATTCACCCATTTCGCGACAGAAACTAGCTAGTGCTTAATTGCGTAAATTCACAATTGTGTTGCGAAGCTGGCTGCCTTTGACTTCGCGCTTCCGCCAACGGAACGGCTTGGCGCGCTCGTTATGTCTCCGGAAGAAAGCTTCAATGGCCTCACGCAATTGATCTTTGCTCTTGAAGCTGCCTCCATTGAGGGTCTCGCGTTGCAGGAGGCTGAACACGATTTCGATCTGATTCATCCAACTGGCTGAAGTCGGCGTGAAGTGAAACTTGACTCGCCCTTCGAACCTGGCCTGCCAGTCCTCGTTTCGCTTGTGAGGAGAATAGT
>JBPYDQ010001052.1:0-2921 GCA_051986135.1 Terriglobales bacterium
AGATTGCCTGCATGCGGCAGGATGGCGGTGACACCTGTTCGGATATCATCGCCGCGGATGATCGTCGTGTGCCCGACTTCGACACCCGCGACATCGGTGATCGCATCGAGCGGTCCACCGGGCAGAATGCCGACCTTTAGACCGAGCTCGGGAGCGCGCGGGCGTTCATCGGAAGTTGTACTTTGAGCCGCCGCGAAAGTGGCTGGGATCAAGATCGTTGCAACAACGAAGAGCTGATGGATCATTGCCATAGGATACGGCAGCTTCGCTGCTTGCATCTAAGGTGGAACTTAATTTCGTGGGTGAAGTTATTTCAGGCCGTATTTGACAAACTCCGGGAATGGAGCTCGACGGCCCGAGGCTCGAATCCGCCCCAAGTACGCCCAATCCACCTTCACCGTCGCAGCGGAGCGCGCCGTTGTCACTGGACTTCTGATTGACAATCTTATGGGCACGTCGAGGCTATTCGATTGGAGCGGCCGCCCCAATGAGTGAGACAGATGGGCTGGTTCGTGTGTTCGAGGGGCCACTGGCCCGATCATCAGAAGACCGAAGTGATCGCCGGAGCAGTGCTGTCTCTCGACTCACCTTGAAAACTTGACCCTCGGCTCAGCGCATCCAAATAAGTGGGTGATGATGCGGCGAGCCGGCGGACGCGTTCGTGTCCTATCAAAGCCGTCGCCGTCTTGTTTCACCAACCCAGACCCAACTTGCCAATGGGAGGTTCAAGCATGATTCGAACGGCAATTTTCGTCGCTGCCGGAATGTTGTGGATCGGAGCGGCAGCAGATCAACCCAATCAGAGTATACCTACGGAGGCACAGAACTCGGCGTCACGGAGCGCGCAAGGGACTGAAGCGATCCCGGCGGGCGCGCCAATCGAGGCTTCCCTTTCGAAATCGTTGGACGCGAAGAAAGTAAAGCAGGGCGAGAGGATCGAAGCTCACGTCACGGAGAATACGGAGCAAAATGGAAAAACCATAATTCCGCGGGGTGCGAAACTCGAAGGGCGCGTGACACAAGTTTCTGTCCGCTCGAACGGAGACTCTTCGACATCAGTAGGAATCGCTTTTGATAAGGCCATTTTAAAGAAGGGCGGGGAGATTCCACTGAACGTCAGCGTGCAGGCTATTTCCATCTCACAAAGCGCCGCGACTACCCCGACTACTACCGAGATGCAGCCTATGGGTGGTGGGGCTCCCACGTCAGGCATGGGAAGGACTGGGGTAGGAACGCCGGGTGGAAACCCGGGCGCAATGAATCCGGCGCCCGGCAGCACACCAGCGAGCGTGCCGAATTCAGAGGCAAACAATGTTTCTGGCGGGCCGGGCGCCGTTGGCGGTCTGGATTCTAATGGACGATTGGCTCCGAATAGTCGCGGAGTTTTCGGCCTACCAGGGATCGGTTTGAGTGCGGGGACGGAAGCCTCGCAGCCATCCGCCATCATCTCTTCCGCCGGCAAGGATCTACACTTGGACAGCGGCACGCAACTGCTTCTGGTGACCAGAGCCGCAGCGACGCCGGAGGCTGCGGCGCGCTGAGAAGACAGGTTTGCATCAATAACGCAGCTTCTGCTCGCTTTCTTTGACCGTAACCTGCCTCGCGTTTGGCACAGTTCTCTAGCCTCGTTTGGTCTGGCGTCGGTCCACGATAACTCCAACAACGTGTATTACGACGGCGTAAGTACCGTGAAATCAATTCCAGTTCTCATTGAAATTCGCTGCAGCAGTTGGGAAAGCCGCCGCCAGGATTCCACCTTGAAGGCCTCATCCCGAAACCTTGAAGAATTTGTTGGAAAACGCCACGCGACTGCTCGTTACCTATCTGCGGGTTCTTGGGCATTGGCAGTTATACCGAAGGACAACAGACAACAACAAAGTTAAGGTTGGGGTTGGGACTGGGCCCGCCTGCGCGAAGGAAGGTTTGGCGTCAACTTTGGGATGATCAACTCTTGAAAGATATTGGCTACGGCCGTTTCCCCAATCCGGATCAGGGCGTTAGAGAGTACCACCCCCGCTCCGTTTCGATCATTCGGGGGATAGTACAGATTGGAGATTCCTCCGGCGGCAAAATTCCCGACGATGCTCGAATAATTCGGCTGCCACCGTCCATTGTCGCCCTTACAGATAACCGAGTTGGCGATCGCATAGAGAATCCGCGATTTCGTGCTACCGCTTCCTTTGTAGAAATAACGCGGGTCTTGTTTCAAAACCGATGGCAGGACAGCGCCTCCGAGGAACGTACCGATAAAGACGTTACCGTAGGTTGCACCGAAGCGCCTCGCATAACCCTCCGCGCCCTGCCCGTATGCACCCCACCGGTCTGTCGCCTGATCAACTCCCGCCAGGGCGCCAACCGCCAGAAACGTGACCGGATCAGAAGTCGTCTTCCAGGCCAGTCTGAACTTCTGCTTCGCCGTGAGGGGAGCGGCATTGGGAACATAGCTCACATAGAAATTCGGAATAAAGCCGAAAACCCTCTGCTTTTCCTGTTCCCTAAGCTGCTCCTGTGCCAGCTCGACTTGCGTCAGTCCGACCAGCACCTCCGTCTTTTGCGTGGCGACAACCAACATCACCAATGGCACGACGTAGGCTTCTCCCGGATGCACGATTCCAGAGACCTCTTGCGGCGCGAGCCCTTCCGAACTGATCGTCAACTGGAAGGGGCCAGGCGGGGTATTGGCAAAGGTGAACTGTCCATTGTCGTCTGTCAGTACCTCTTGGCTTTGCGATTGACCTTCTTGCGTAAGTTTCACCCGCGCGCCGCCAATATTAGCTCCGGATTGATCAACAATTCTTCCGCTGATGCTTCCCGATGGTCGCTGATCGAGTTGCTGCCCACCACCAGAGGAAGCCTCTGCTTGCGGTGAGTCAGCTACAGCACTCGCCGCTTCCTGGAGGATCGAGGTCTCTTGAGACCAA
>JBPYDQ010001053.1:0-5519 GCA_051986135.1 Terriglobales bacterium
GTGCTGGGCTCGACATTGGCGATCGGCGCCATTGGATCGGTCATTCAGCACTTCATCTTGTTTTTGAGAGACCAAGGCTATTCGGCAACGGTGGCATCACGGTTTTCCACGGGACTGCTGGCGGCGAGCTTGGCTGGAAGAATTCTCGTCGGGTACGCGGTGGATCACGTCCGGAAGAAGAATGCGATGGCACTTTTTTATTTTCTTATGGGAGCGTCGGTGCTTTTGCTCAGAATGGCGAGTCAGCCCGCGGCGGCGTGGACGTTCGCTCTGGTTTTCGGATTTTCGATGGGGGCCGATTACATGCTTGTTCCGTTGGTTACGGCCGAGAGTTTCGGAACGGCTTCGCTCGGCAAGCTGCTTGCGTTGATCATCATGGGATACTCGCTAGGGCAATGGGGATTGCCGTGGGTTGTGGGAAAGCTGTTTGACGCGAGCCACAGTTACGATTTGGCGTGGAACATTACGGCGTTTGCCGGAATGATTGGCGGGCTGGCGATTTACGCGGTCTCTTCGAGAGGGGAAAGAATCCAGGCCTAAAGCCGACCCTTATCCGGAGGGAGAAAAGGCAGTTTGGAACGGCTAGAGTGTGCCAGTTCCTGAGTCTCAACGGAGGGTACGCCCCAATTTTGCTGAGCCAACACTGTGGGTTAGCTTTTGAACAAGCCCGATTTGTTGGAACACAAAGTAGCGTTCATCTACGCGGAAGACGCGCTTGCCGTCGGGACGTGGATTGCAGGAGTTATCGACGATGGGAAACGATCTCGAGCATCCGGTTTGCTCTTGTTCCGAGCTCCTTTTACTCATTCGAGCTTGACAACTTTAGTATGTAGTGTACACTGCGGGGAAACTCGCTGGGCCCAGGTACCCACCAGTTTCGCGCGGCGCGGCGTTTTTTTATCAGGCCCCGATACTTCTCCCAACATGGCTGCGTAAGGAGGAGAAATCCCTAGGCGAAACCGCTATTACGGCTTCCTAAGTAATCGAAACCCATGTCGTCGTAAATCACGGGCGTCGTATGAGTCCCGGTAAGTTTCGTCTTGTGCAAGAAGACCATTGAACCGCAACCTTCGAGGAGTCCATGACCATGAAAATGCGATCTTTCATTCTAGGGATTCTGGCGGTTTTAACGGGATGGCTTTTTTCGACGACCCCGCTTAACGCCCAGGTGGTGTCTAACGATCCGAACTTCGCGCCCGCCTTACTCAACTCGGACCTTTCAATGCCCAGCGGGGTTGTTTTTCGTTCTCCTACGGGCGACCTTTTAGTATCTCAACAAAACCAGATCGCGATTGTGAATGCGACGTCCGGTGCAACTAGCACGTTTGTATCGATCCCCGGGACCTTCCCGGACAAGATTGATGTTCGGTCCAGCGACGGACTGGTTTCAGTGATAATTGGGCCTTTCGGCCCCATCAATTTTTACAACTCCAGCGGCAGTTTTCAGGGCTCGATAAACCAGTCCGTAATCGGAAATGCGAATTTAGGTTTGGTAGGCCCGGAGACTACAGTGTGCCTATCGGGCGCGGTCTTTGATGCCAGTGGCAATTTGTTTGTGGCGGCCGGTCCGGCGGCGCTTTCCGAAGGCGCCTCTACTGGGTGCTTATCAACCAACTGGGGCATCTATGAATTCGCGGGGTCGACGCCTTGGACAGCGACACCGACACGGGTAACCCCTTTTTCGTTTCCGGCCATGATCCGAGATATGGCATATTCTGCAGCCAGACCGCCGGCTGGAACTCTGTACGAGATTGACTCGCAGAACAATGTTTATGAGATCCCTTTGACTCCGCCTTGTTCGGAATGTGGCATCTCCCTCAGGTTCGTCGCAAGTGTCTCAACTGGGGTCAACCCGGGTGGCATTGCAATCGATTCACTTTTAGGTGACCTCTACATCACAGACTTCGGTGGAACAAATGTCTTCAGAGTTCCAGCGCCTGGGGTTCCGGCAGATCGCAATTTGAATCCCACGGTTTTTGCCAGCGGGTTCAGCAACACCTTGCGGTTGGCTTTCGACGGCGCCGGGAATCTCTATATCAATGAGAGTAATGCAGGCAACCTATGGAAGTTTGCTCGAAACTCCGGCGCAACGTCGCTGGTGGCCTTAACCTCAGGTAAAATCAACGCCTTTACGTTCACCAATCCAAACCCCGCAATGTCTGACCAGAAACAGACCCTAATGATTCCTGCCAGCGCGAACTTGGGTGGCGCTGCTTTCTTGCGGGACGTTTTTGTACCGGTAGACCCAAACACCCTCAATAGCACCCTGCAGCCCGGGACAACCGGTGACACTTCCTTTTTCGGGGGCGCACCTGTCCCTGCCGGGACGACCTGCATCCAAGTTCCCAGCGCCGCTTCCTCCCCCACGCATCCTAACTGCGTCGTTGTCATACAACAGTGCTTCGATGCGAATCGAAATCCGTTCGCCATCTGCCCGGTACAGGAGCCTCCGCGTCCGGGCAGCACAGATCTAATCCAACTCACGTTCACTTATGCAGGGTCGCAGCCGACCAATCCGGCATTCCTGATCGGCTTCGATAACGGAGACGGGCAGGACATTACAGATATAACTATCGGGTCCAATACAGACCCGACCGTCGGCGGAGGGACTTTAGGGCTGTGTTCAAAGGACTTCGGTGCCACGCTACCTCCAGGGAGCGGAGACTTCTCTCTTACTGTTTCTCCCGGCACCCTCGACCTAACCGCGACTGATTCCGCCTCCGCAACTGTGACGGTTACTTCGGTCAACTCTTTTGCGTTACCAGTTGCCCTGGGCGTGTCCGACGTGCCCGCCGGATTGTTGGCGACACTCACGCCGCAATCCGTCAGTCCAAGCGCTAACGGTACTGCCAGTTCAGTTATGAACGTTGGCTTTTCAACCCACAGTACGGTCGCCGACATAACTATGATTATCGAGAATCTGCTGGCCAACGGCTGCATTGACAATCCCGGGATCGCGAACGCCCTAACCAGCAAACTCTTGGCCGCACAAATGGCGATCAGCGGTGGGCAGATCCAGACGGCGATCAATATTCTGCGTGCGTTCAAGCATCAAGTCCGAGCACAAGAGGGCAAACACATCGCCGCCTCATGCACGACTATCTTCCCGCTCCTGGTTACGGGTACTCCCCTCGCTGGTACGGTGCGCTTGACGTCCGCAAATGTAGCACTCGCGCCAGCCGCCCTACTTAACACTGAAGTCCAGGGCATCATCACCAGTTTGAAGGCAAGTGTTGCACATGACGACGATGATCGAGAATCTGCGGGCGAACGGCATTGACAATCCCGGGATTGGCGAACGCCTTAACCAGCAAACTCTCGGCCCGTCCTTCGGCCTACCTGCTGTCGGCTTGCGACCAGCGGGTGGATTGTTCGTAAATAGGTTTCAGGTCGGCGCGCCCGATCACCTTCTCGGCTCCGGCTTCTTTGCGCATTTCTTCGAGAAGGCGAAGGGCTTCACGGTAATGGCCAGTGGCTTCCGACTCGCTGGCGGTTGCTTGCAGTGCGCTGGCGAGGAGGTAATGGCCCCTAACCTGAAGAGTGCGTAGCCCGAGTTTTTCAGCCCTACCTAGGGCGGTCTCGAGTTTCTGCCGGGCATTGGAATAATCCTTGGTGGCCATCAGAGCTTCGGCCAGATCCACAGAGCATTCGACGGATAAATACCTCGATCCCAAACTATCTGCTTCTTGAGCGAGGCTCTGCAAAGATCTGCTCGCCTCGCGCGCATGGCCTTCGCGGAGCGCACTTTTCGCTAGGCCGATTTTGGACTCAAGCATCCTGTCACGATCCCTGGTGTGCGAAGCCACCTGAATAGCCTCTCCATAAAGTGTTCGGGCCGTTTTGAAGTCGCCTCGATAGAAAGCGGCGTCGCCCTGAAGATTAAGGGATTGGGCGATACGCGGTTCGTTTTTTAGGTCGCGCGCCAAGCCGAGCGCTTCATCGAGCGTCTTCTGAGCTTCTTCTCCTCGGCCTGCTTCGGCCAGCGCGCCACCGTAACCGCTCAAAATCTCGGCCATGTCGGCGCCACGGTCCTGAAGCTCTCGAAAAGTCTTGACAGCGTCTTCTTCGGAACTCACGGCGGCCCCGTAACGGCCCTGGATGCCGAACAGCGTACCCATGCTGTAAGAATCGATGGCCGCGCCACGCTTATCGCTGGAGTTGCGGTAGAGATCGAGGGCCTGATGGTATCGACGAAGCGCTTCGTCGTATTGCCCTAGCTTGGAGTTGGTTTGACCCAGGTAGTAAACCGTCTCAACGATTTCTCCCGGCACCTGTAATTTCTCACGCAACTGCAGGGCCTGCTGGAAGTAAGTAAGCGCGTCGTCGTAGTGCCCGTTAGCAAGATACACGATGCCGATGCTGTTCAGGCACAAAGCCTGGTAGGTTTCGTCCCCCGAATCTCGCTGAATTTGTAGGGATTCCATGTACATTTTAAGCGCTTGCTCATGCTGGCCGCGTTGTTCATAGAAGTCCCCTAGATCGATCAGTGTGTCCCCTATTTCCTTCTTGGCACCGATTTCTTTTCTCACCTGCATAGCCTCATTGAAGCTGGCCAGAGCCGCGTCCGCCTTGCCGAGGCGCGAATAGACTTGGCCCATCTCGTTAAGGCTTGTGGCCACGCCGCGCTTAAAGCCGATACGGCGAAATGTGGCGAGCGCGTCCTGATAATTGCGCAGCGCGTCCTCCGGCTTGTTCATCAGTCTGTAAGCTACGCCAATAGTCTGCAGGATGACTGCCTTCTTCTCGTCGTTTCCGAGTTGTATCGCGAGCGTGAGGCCGCGGTTCAGATAATCGAGACTGCCCTGCGGATTGTGGCTCCTGAGCTCCACGCTGCCCATTTTCCACAGCGTCTCCACGGATTGCGGATCATCTTTTAGCACATTCTCGTAATGCTCGCGGGCTTTTTGGTACGCACCAGTGTCCTCGTACAGCGTCCCAAGAATGAATTGGGTATCGGTGTCGCCCGGGGCAGCCTTGGCGAGGTTCTCATAGGACGAGATGGCTTTCGGATAATCCTTCATGATCCGCGCATGTCCGGCGGCAATCCGGTACTTTTCTTGGGGCGGCAAGTTCTGACTCAAATCGACCGCCTTACGAGAATACTTTTCCGCATCCGCCTCGTATTCCAGCAAAGAGTCTGCTTCGGCGAGACGCGCGTAGGCAAGTGCGAACTCCGAGTCCTCTGTGGTTGCCGTTTCGAAAGCTTTAGCGGCATCGATCCACTTGCCTTCACGGAGAAGCTGGACACCTTGGTCGTAGCTGCGCAGCGCTGCGACGGATTTCGAAGTAGGCTGAAAGGAATTGGCCCTCAATTCCTTCAAGACATCCGATGAAACCGCCAGATTCTTGCGGATTTGTTCGGCAAGGCCGTCAACAGTCTTTGGGATTGCTTCTTCATTGGCCGCCTCGATCGTTAACGGAGCTTGGCGCTCGTGTTTGAGGTCCAACAACACCGCATCAATGCGGATTTGGTCGCCAGACTTAGTGTATTGCCCGGAAACAACCGTGTCCGCGTTGCT
>JBPYDQ010001054.1:0-7314 GCA_051986135.1 Terriglobales bacterium
ATGGTGTCACCCACCTTCGAAAGTGAACTGAAAATCGCGAAAAAGAATGGCATTTCCTCGACCCGGGCTAGCCGAGGCGAACATTTAGAGGAGCAAGGCTGTAGAATTAGGGTGCTTCTCGCGAGTCAGCATATGCGTACAGTATGAAATTCAAGACCATCATTCTCGAAGCTGGTGCGGCACTCAAGCGCAACAACGTTCGTAGTGCGCTTACGATTCTCGGCATTGCCGTGGGAGTGGGTGCCTTTATTTGCGTCATAGCCATTGGGAACGCTGGCACTAGCAGTATCGAGAGACAACTGCAGAACCTGGGGGACAATTTCATCTGGGTGGAAGCAGGCAGCCGTTCGAGGAACGGTGTGCGTTATGGGGCAAGGGGAGACCGCACCCTTGTGTTGCAGGATGCTACCGCGATTCAAGATCAGGTCCCGTTAATCAAGAGCATGTCGCCCAACGTTGACGGCCACTTGCAAGTCGTCTATCAGGGAGAGAACTGGTTTACACAGTTTCGTGGTGTGACGCCGGAATTCCTGCAAATACGGCGCTGGAACCTAAGGTTAGGTGAATTTTTTACCGAGGCCGACGTGGCCGCAGACGCAACCGCATGCGTGCTCGGTCAGACGGTTGTAGACAACCTTTTTGGGAACGAGGATCCACTCGGAAAGAATATCCGGGTACAAAGTATGCCGTGTACCGTCGTGGGTGTCCTTCAGGCAAAAGGTTTTTCCGCAACCGGCCAGGATCAGGATGATTTCGTCGTCATGCCTTTTACCACCGCGCAGAAGCGGATCTCAGGGACTTTTTGGCTGGATGACATTTTCTGTTCGGCGGTGTCTCGAGATGCTATGCCGGAAGCCACGCGACAAATTGTCGCGCTGTTGCGGGAGCGTCACCATCTGAATCCGGCCGAGGACGACGACTTCAATATCCGAAGACCGGAGGATGTAGTTCAGGCGCAGCTTGCGACCAGCCGCATCATGACCATGCTTCTGGCCAGTATTGCTTCTTTGTCGCTGCTGGTTGGGGGAATCGGCATTATGAACATCATGCTTGTGTCGGTGACGCAACGCACCCGGGAAATTGGGCTGAGACTGGCTGTGGGAGCGACCGAATGGGATGTGCAATTGCAGTTTATGAGCGAAGCGGTTGCGCTCGGGTTGCTGGGCGGTATTCTCGGACTGCTGTCGGGCTTTCTTTCTTCTGCGCTGGTAGCAAACTTGTTCCAAATGCCCACTAAGCTGTCAATCAATATTTTCCTCTTCGCCAGTTGCTTTTCCATCGGAATCGGGGTTCTGTTTGGCTATTATCCGGCGCGAAAAGCCTCACAGCTCGACCCGATTCAGGGTTTGCGTTACGAGTAGCCTTCTGCTGGTGTGACTATTCGTAGCGCAAGGCTTCGATAGGATCGAGTTGTGCTGCTCGGCGCGCCGGGTAGAAACCGAAGAAGATACCCATTGTCATCGAGAATAGAACGGTGAGCGCAATTACTATGGGTGAGATCAGGACAGGCCACCCCAGGGTTTGAGTAATCAGGTAGGAAGACCCCAGGCCGCAAATGATACCGAGAATCCCGCCCGCAAGGCTGAGCACAACAGACTCCATCAGAAACTGCTGCTGAACATCGGCCTCGGTGGCGCCGATCGCGATCCGGACACCGATTTCGCGGGTTCGTTCTTTTACGGAAACCAGCATGATGTTCATAATGCCGATGCCGCCGACCAAAAGGGAAACGCTGGCAATCGATGCCAACAGCAAGGTCATCACGCGCCCGGACTCGTCGGCAACGTCGGCTAAATCGGCAAGGTTGCGCACAAAAAAGTCGTCATCCTCGCTGGAGCGAATACGATGGCGGTCGCGAAGGAGCCCGGTTATTTGCTGCTGCGCTACGTAGCTGCCCTGCCGCGAGACAGCCGACACCATAATCCAGCGCAACCACGGCTGGCCAGTGATTTTCTTCTGCAACGTCGTGATTGGCGTGAAAATTACGTCATCCTGATCGTCGCCCATAGTGGCTGACATCCCTTTTGGTCCTAGCAGGCCGATGACCCGAAACGGGAGATTATTGATACGGAGAACCTGCCCCACCGGATCGGTGGCGCCAAACAGGTTCTTGCGCACGGTTTCGCCGATCACCGCGACGTCGGCAGCCATCTCCACATCCTTCTGAGTGAAGGCAGAGCCTTCGGAAAAAGACCAGGAGCGAATTTCGAAGTACTGCGGTTCGGTGCCGTTCACGCGGGTGGCCCAGTTGTCGTTTCCGAAGACCACCTGGGCGCTGGCGGTGGAACCGGGAGCTGCGCTTTTCACCGCCTGGCACTCGCGGAGAATCGCCGACATGTCGTCATAGACGAGAGTCTTCGTCGAGCCCCAACCCAACTGCATGCCGCCGCGAAACACGGTTCCCGAGCCGACAAACAAAAGATTGGAACCCATTGCCTGGATTTCTTTTTGCATCGCCTCCCGCGCACCCTGGCCTACTGCCAGCATCGCGATCACGGCGCCAACCCCGATGACGATACCCAACATCGTCAGCACCGAACGCATCTTGTTACGCGCCAAGGCGCGCATCGCGATGCGGACGATTGCGACCGGGTCCATACAGATCAATCCTCCAGCCGCGGCAACGTCTTGAGGACTTCCGAGGCCCGGGGGCGATTGTGGATCGATTCGTCCCGGCGAACCCTGCCATCGCGAAATTGAATGCCACGCTTCGCGAACTGGGCGATCTCCGGTTCGTGGGTTACCAGAACAATGGTCAAGCCGTCGTCATTGAGTTTCTGAAGGATATCCATGATCTCGACCGAGGTGCGGCTATCGAGGTTTCCCGTGGGCTCATCGGCGAGCAAGATCGATGGACGGTTTACGAGGGCCCGCGCGATGGCTACACGCTGCTGCTGCCCTCCTGAAAGCTGGGAAGGGAAGTGTTCCGTGCGATCTGTCAGCCCGACCAAGGCCAGGGCTTCACGGGAGCGGCGTTCGCCTTCAGCCTTGCTGATGCGTGCATACAGGGTGGGCAGTTCTACGTTCTCCAGCGCCGTAGTGCGAGGAAGCAAATTGAATCCTTGAAAGACAAACCCAATCTTGCGGTTGCGAATGGCAGAGAGTTGTTTCTTGCTGAGGCTGGATGCCTCAATCCCTTCCAGGAGATAGCGACCGCTGCTGGGTTTGTCGAGACAGCCGAGGATATTCATGAAAGTGGATTTGCCGCTGCCGCTGGCGCCCATCACGCTGACGAATGCTCCGCGCTCGATCTCGAGGTCCACACCACGCAGCGCATGTACGCGTGTTTCGCCCAGGCAGTAGTATTTGTGGATATCCTCTACTTGGATAACCGTCGCCGCATCTTGGCCGGCCGAGAAGTTCGTTTCTGCTTGTGAGCTGGTGACCATGGCTGGCGGATCCGCGGCCGCCCCGTCAGCGGCGAGGCGCTCCCATTCCGGGTCCAGAGACTTTGCTGGTAGACATGGCACCGGTGATGAGCGGGTCGCCTGGTTTCAGTTCGCCGTTAAGAACGCCTAGGACTTCGGTGACAGTGTGATCGGTGATTCCGGTGCGGATTCTTATCGGCTCGAGCGTGTTATCGGGGAGAAGCCTCCAAATTACGGCAACGTCCAAGGCCGGGGTCTTTACCTCTCCTGAATCCGTTCCGCCACCCTCGCGACCAGCCGAACGAGGACGGCCCGGACTGGCGCCAGCGTCACTTCCGGAAGCCCGGGTGCCGCCTTCCTCCAGTCCGTGGCTTTGATAAATCGCGCGGATTTGGTCCGCGGTCAGGTCAGGCTTGTACCGCAGGGCCCCATTGGCGACGCGCAGCACGTCGCTCCTCGACGCTACAGGGATGGTGATGTAGGCCGTCATCCCAGGAAATAGCTTGAGTTCCGGGTTATCAAAATCGATGACGGTATTGTAGGTGACGACATTCTGAACGGTTGTGGCGTTCATGCGAATTTGCGAGACACGCCCACTGAATGTATCGCGCGGGAAAGCATCCACCTTAAAGGTGACCGCCTGCCCATTCTTAATCATGCCCACGTCCGACTCGTCGGTGCTGGTATAAACCTGCATTTTGGTGAGGTCCTGGGCGATCGTGAATAGGGTCGGCGCCTGCAAGGAAGCGGCTACTGTCTGTCCTACGTCCACGTTGCGGGCAATTACCGTTCCGTCGATTGGTGCATGGATGGTGGTGTAATCAAAATTAGTCTGCGCGACGGCAACCGCTGCCTGTTTTTGCTGAAGCTGCGCGGCGGCCTGGGTGACCTGAGCATCGGCGGCCGAGACGGCCGCTCCTGCCGAATCGTAGTTGGCTTTAGCCAGGTCAAGTTGCTGCTGACTCATAACCGCCTGCTTAGCTAAGCCGACCGTACGCAGGTAGTCAGCCTTGGTCTGAATTTCGCTGGCTTTGGCTTTTTCGACACCAGCCTTGGCGGCGGCGAGGTTGGCTTCCGCATTCGCCAGGTCGGCTTTAGCCTGCAGCACGGCGCCCTGGAAGAGAGCAGGATCAATCTGAGCAACTACCTGTCCGCGCTTAACCCTGGAATTGAAGTCAACAAAGAGTTTGGAAATGGTTCCCGAGACTTGTGAACCCACCTGGACGGTAATCACGGCATTAATCGTACCCGTGGCTTCGACTACGGCATGAATATCGCCCCGATCCACAGGAGCAACGAAGTATTGTATTTTGTCCGGACCCCTGAACTGGAAAGCGGCAAAGACCGTGATAACCACCGTCGCTCCCGCTATAACCAGCCAATGGCGTTTCAGCAACCGCACAGGATTTCCCCGACTTGGTCGATACCACGAAGGCCGAGCGCACAAACTCGCTCGTCAGACAGGCTGCACCGAGCCGAGTCTATCGTACACGGAAATGCTTAAAATAACCTGAAAGGCAGTGCAAATGGCCCAACCGTCAGGTCGAAATCGTGCGCAGATCGTGGGGGGCAGCCCCGTGGGCGAATACTGTCCCGGTGGTATCAGCTTCTTGTTACGGCTGCAGCTGCAGCGACCTGGCTCGCCACGGCTTCTCCCAAATCGGAGGTGCTTGCCCTGCCGCCGAGGTCGGGGGTTCGAACGTCGGATGTTGCCAGCACGGCAGCAATGGCTCTTTCAATTGCGTCAGCAGCTTCGCCATCGCCCAGATGGCGAAGCATCATAGCGCCCGACCAAATCTGAGCCACCGGATTCGCCAATTGCTTACCGGCGATGTCGGGCGCCGATCCATGCACCGGTTCGAACATGGAGGGATACTCTCGTTCGGGATTGAGATTTCCAGAAGGAGCGAGGCCCATCGATCCAACCACGCCAGCACCCAGATCCGACAGGATGTCGCCGAACAAGTTGGAGGCCACTACGACATCGAACCAATCAGGATGACGAACGAAATGGGCGGTCAGAATGTCAATGTGATATTGGTCAGTCTTGATGTAAGGGTATGCCTTACCGACTGCGGCAAAGCGTTCGTCCCAGAACGGCATGGTGAAAACCAGCCCGTTTGATTTGGTCGCGGACGTAACGTGCTTCTTACGCTTTGCCGCTAATTCGAACGCGTAGCGCATCACACGATCGCATCCCATTCTGGTGAAGATGGTTTCCTGAATCACGACTTCGGCACGGGTGTTACGAAACATCCGGCCGCCAGCCTCGGAATACTCCCCCTCATTGTTTTCGCGAACGATACAGAAGTCGATTTCTCCCGGCGGAAAATCTTTGAGCGGCGTGGCTATGCCTGGCAAAAGCTTGCACGGCCTGAGATTCACGTATTGTTGAAAGGTTCGGCGGATCGGGATCAGCAGTCCCCATAAAGAAATATGATCGGGAACCACAGGGCTGCCGATCGCGCCCAGGTAGATCGCGTCGAACGGCCTTAGTTGGTCAAGACCGTCGGCGGGCATCATCTGGCCGGTTTTGGCGAATCGATCACAGCTCCAGTCGAAATGCTGCCAGGAAAAACCGATGTCGAAGAGGCGTCCTGCCGTCTCCAGGACTCGCATGCCTTCGGGAACTACTTCGCGTCCGATCCCATCGCCCTCGATTACAGCAATTTTGTAGCGTTTCAAAGCTGCCTCACAGGTATAAGTTGGTGGTTTGCTTGCTACTTCGTGCAAAGCGCTGTCAGCCTCCGCATATCCGGTTCCGATTCCAGAGTGGCGACGGTTTCCACGATTTGCTTGGCTTTGTCGGCCGGCCAGCCAGCGAAGTCGGCACAGCCATAGAACTTTTCGGCAACTTCTTCATAACTCATGGGATTTGCCGGGCTGCCTTTGCCGAAATCAGCTCGGCCGTTGATCAATCGGCCATTTTTCAGATGGATTTTGATGATCGTCGTCATCTTGTCAAACCCTGCTGCTTCGGCTTCGGGATCGACATAAAAACGAACGCGTCCAATCATGGCCTGCACGTCGGGCCGGTTCACGACCGCATCGGTAAATTGGGTTAAGCCGGCCTTGCCATCCAGCAGCAGAATCGCCATACAAAATTCCATGCTGAATTTGGCCTGCAATGCATCCTTAGGCCGATGATGGATCAAAGCATTGGGCAGGTTGTGATTCGTTCCAACCTCGACCTGAGCGACATCCGCAGCTTTGATGTGTTCAGTCCGAATCAGGCGCAACATTTCCGTCATGCCAGGGTGGGTAAGGGAGCCGGAGGGAAAGGGCTTGATCGAGACACCGGGAGAGGCAAAGGTCCAGGGCTTTCCCAGCTTGTCCATGATGGCAACCGGATCATAGGTGCCGCCGAAGGCGTGAAAGAAACCGCGGGGAGCTTCCAGTATGGCTTCAGCGCCCGTCCAACCGAGACCGGCAAGGTCGGCCGAAAAGACACCAATCTCGGCGGCATGGCCGGCATGGAATGACTTCATCATGGTTCCGAAATTCTCGCGCAAGCCACTGGCCTGGCTGGCAGCGATCGCAAACGTTCGTTCTACATTGCCGGCGTCAAAGCCGAGCAATTTGGCGCATGCGGCTGCGCCGCCGAAAACTCCGCAAGTACCGGTCGAGTGGAAACCGTCTTCGTAATGCCGGGGAGAGATTGCCTCGGCAATTTTGGTTTCGACTTCGACGCCCAGGTGGTACGCCAGGGTGAGATCTTTTCCGTTCTTGCGATTGGTCTGGGCAACCGCAAAGGCGGCAGGTAGAACTGAAACCGTGGGGTGAGTCAGCAATCCGTAAACCCGGTCCTTGGCAACGGCTAGTTGGGTGTCGTCAAAATCTTCGACGTGGATGGCCACACCATTGACGAATGCAGCGAACCTTGGGGGCAGCTTGGTCGATGCGCCGATTACGGTCGAGCTGCCGCCATTGAAACCGAGGGAATTCA
>JBPYDQ010001055.1:0-3735 GCA_051986135.1 Terriglobales bacterium
AGCTCAATAATGCCGCGCGTTATTCGTGCGACGTCCAGGAGATCGTCCAATAACCTCGCCATATGCCCGGATTGGCGCGCTATGACCTCGCGGGCCAGCTGCAGCTGCTCGTGCGACGAACTCTCCTTCAGCATCGCGGTCGCGTAGCGGATCGGAGCCATTGGATTGCGCAGCTCGTGTGCGAGCGTGGCAAGAAACTCGTCCTTGCGTCGCACCTCGATCCGAAGCTGCTGTTCGGTCTCGACCAGGTCGGTGATGTCGACCAGAGCCTGAACGGCACCCCGAGGCATTCCCGCTTCATCCAGAAGCGGCTCTGTGTTTCCGAACAGATGGCGCCGCGTGCCGTCTTCGAACTCCAGCTGCAGGCGCACATCCCGTTGTGGGACGCCGGTTGCGGCGGCCTTTTGGAGAGGCAACTCCTCCGGAGGGATCTCGCGCCCGGCTTGATCGACGACCCGAAAATTGCTCGGACCATCCGGTGCAGACTTGGAGAGATTCTTGCCCGGCTGCAGGCGCAGCAGCTCGTAGGCCTGGCGGCTGCCGTACACCGACTGACAGTCCCGGCTGCTGGCGATGATGATGGCGGCTGGGACCGCCTCGAGGACAGCGGCGAGTTCCTGGGCCCGCAAGCGCTCCCGGCGCTCGCTTTCGATCAGGGCAATCTCTGCCGACTTGGCGCTCGTGGTCTCCATGAACGCGCCCACCAGTCTCGTGATTCAGAATGGGGTCAGGAGTTAGATTCTAAATTTGCCGGCTGTTTTCACCGGAGCTTATCACCGGTTAGCGTTACGTTCCAGCTTTCGATCCGGCAGAGAAAGTCTCAAATAGCCACAGATCGTCGCGATCCTCAATGAAGACGAAGCCGGCGTCGCCAGCGATCTTGCGCCGGGGAATCAACCTCGTGAGCAACTGGCTTTTCTGGCCGTCGACCAGCGTCTCCGGCTGTGGCCAACAATTCCAGTACCCCACGCAAAATCCGCAGATCGGTTACGACGAAAGAGGCGCGCGTGGGCCCGGGTCCGATATGCACCGTCCATGCGCTGTTTGGTGCCCGCTCGAAAAGATCTTCATCGGTGCGATCGTCACCGGCTGCAAGGATGAAATCAGGATCGGGAAAATCTCTGAGCAGCCGTTCGATGGCTTCGCCCTTGTTCGCCCAGACCGGCTTTACTTCTACGATCTTTTCGCCGCGAAAAGCCCTGAGTTCAGTCTCGGCAAGCATAGCTTCCAGCATCGAGACTAATTCGTTTGCGAGCCACTCTCCGAATTCGGGCTCCGCCATCCGATAGTGCCATACCAGAGCAGTCTTCTTTTCTTCAACGAAACTGCCAGGCGTGCGGTCCACGAAGTGCTCCAGTATGGGCATGACCATAGCCTTCCAATCGGTCCGTGTTTGCGGGCGTAAAGACTCCCACGTGGAGATGGACGGCCGTTTGAGCTCGGCGCCATGTTCAGCGACGAGGCAGAGCTGCGGAATAGTTCCGAACCAGCGGTCCAGGTTTTCCGCCGATCTGCCTGACACCAAAGCCAGGCGGTTTTTTGGATCGCTTGCCAGCGTAGTCAGAAGGTCCAGCAGGGCCTGGGGTGGAACTGCCTGCTGGGGCGATTTGGCAAACGGCACAAGAGTTCCGTCGTAGTCGAGAACCAGCAAACGACGGCCAGCCCGTAGGTAAGCATCGCGGATCTCCGCAGGTTGCAACTTCTTGGGTTGTGTATCGATATAGCGGCCGCGGTTCGAAACAGCGTCTTCGAGAGAAGCAAGAAACCGTTTTCCCCAATGGAAGACATCATTCCGCACCACCCGATGATGAAGAGCCATCATGCGCGCGGTGCGTTCCTGGGCATCCATGGCGAGAGCGCGGTTTACCGTCGCGGCGGTTCGTTCCTCGTCATAGGGGTTGATCAGAAGTGCCTCACCCATCTCGGCGGCGGCGCCGGCGAACTCACTCAAGACCAGAACGCCATCACCCTGAGGCTTGCAGGCGACGTACTCCTTGGCGACCAGGTTCATGCCATCGCGGAGTGACCCCACCCACACGACATCTGCCAGCTTGTACAACGCCACAAGCTCGCTGCGCTCAATCGAGCGGTTGATGTAGACGAGTGGGATCCAACCGGGCGTCCCCAGTTCGCCGTTGATTTCACCGACGAGCCGATTCACTTCAGTTCGCAATTCCTGGTAGGTGTCGATGCGTTCGCGCGTGGGCACCGCAATCTGGATCAGGACGACCCGCTCCCTGAGCTCCGGGGCAGTGCGGAGCAAATGCGCATAGGCCCGCAGTCGCTCAGGAACCCCTTTCGTGTAATCCAGCCGGTCCACCGCAAGCAGCACTTTTCGCCCGCGGTAACGCTGCGCCCAGTCTGCGTATTGCCTGGCTGTCGTCGCATCCCTGTTCAACAGACCGGTATATTCCTCGGGGGCAATGCCAATCGGGAGTGCTTCCAGGCGCACGGGACGACTTCCCAGCGCCACCTCGGCGATCTTGCTTTCCATGCCGAGCACGCGCAGCAGTGCGGCACGGAATTGCTGCAAATGCGTGTGCGTCTGAAAGGCGAGCAGATCCGCTCCAAGAAGGCCTTCGAGCAGTTCTTCGCGCCGGGGCAGGACGGGGAAGACTTCTGAGGACGGGAATGGTATGTGCAGAAAGAAACCGATGGCAGCGTCGCGGAGTCTCTCGCGCAACATCTGCGGCAGGAGCATCAGGTGGTAATCGTGAACCCAAATCAGATCGTTCGGCCGATAGCGATTGACGACGGCCTCACAGAAGATTCGGTTCGCCTCGACATAGGACTCCCAGTGCCTTGCGTCAAATTTCAGTTGCGAGGGAAAATTGTGAAAGACCGGCCAGAGCGTTTGATTGGCGTAGCCTTCATAGAATCCTGCCGCCACATCTTTCGGCAGATCGACAGCAAAGCATTGGTCGGTTCTCGCCCACTCGGAGAGGATCGCCTGACGCTTCTGCCGGTCTTCCCCTCCGGTATCTCCGGCCCAGCCGATCCATTCCCCGCCCGTCTTGCCGAGCAGCGGGTTCATAGCGCTTGCTAACCCTCCGGAGCTTCGCGTCGTGTCCCAGCCTTGCGCGGTCTTCTTCAAGGTCAGGGGAAGCCGGTTCGAGACGACGATGATCCGAGAACCTGCGGCCGGTTTCCTGGCTTTGAGACCGAGAATCTCTCGTAGGCTCATATTTCTCTCACTCGTCTCACTCGCAAGTAAGGGGTTGTCGGCCTGCGGTGCTTCCTTAATCTGCTGCGACTGTTGCCGGCGAGCGCGTTCTTAGTTGTTGCCGTGTGCGCCCCTCGTGCAGCAGGGCCAGTTCCGGCCGCCGCCTCCCGCATGCGCGGGCAAAGCTACACCAGCCTCGCGCGCTCCCGCATCCGTCGCGCACGGATATCGGCGTAGGCCGAATCTGACACCCGTTTTGGGGCACATCATCGCTGAAGCGTCGGCAGCCGGTTTCCAGGTCCGGCACTGAGACCGGCGAGTACCTCGCCCGGGCATTCTGCGGGATTGAATTGCTGGCCGCGATCGACATCATTGAATCCGCTATATCCGAAGGGAGGAGGCACGTAGACCTCGAGGCGCTCGAGCGTGTGCTGGCCAAGCTGACAGCGGCTCACAGCTGGAAGAAGCGCAGCGTCGGTTGAATGGTTGGCGTTACATCAAGGAGGCTTTCCGATGGGCAGGCAGGCAGCTGGCGTGCTTTACGTAGTGGCGATGGCAGCCCTGATAGTCGC
>JBPYDQ010001056.1:0-7842 GCA_051986135.1 Terriglobales bacterium
AGTACCATTTCATTAATGCTTCAGTTTGCTAATGCGGCCGCTCCGCAATCTTGATTTCGGCGCGGTCTGTTGGTTGCTCGCGACTTGTCGGCACTGTGAACATGGTCGCGTAGACCTTTGACCGATCTGCACTGAGGATCTGGACCATGTTGTGGTTGGCCGGACTGTCCAGCAGGACAAGCCAATAGGTGCCGACAGGCAAGGCGATTCCCGGAATCTGTATCGGTTTGTTAACCATCAACTTAGCCATCTGATTCCATTCTCCCGCGAGGGCGGCAGGCAACACAAATCCACAAGCGCGACCAAGGCAACAAATAATGGCAAGGATTCTTACTGGCTTCACGGTTTCCTTCCTTCTTTTTAGCGTCTATAAGTAGGGATGGCGAAATCGGGAAGGATTCTTGTCTTCATTTGAGTTAATGTAACTCGTGTCACGACATAAAGCTTAGTTTTAGTCAATTAGTTCTACAGGTGTTGGGGAATGTCGGTTTCTTGTTTTTGCTTGAAGGTTAGCGACAAGCTCCAACAATCGCATCGAGTCCTCCGCCAAGTCTTCACCTCAAGCAGCCCGGGAGCGAGCACCAATGGCGATTGCCTTTTTGTTGTAGAAAAACGAAGAGGCAAAATTTTGGCGACGCCCACAAGTTGGACAATCCCAGTGCCACTGTCCCGAATGGCAGACACTGCAGAAAATGCCCGGAGTTTCCGCAGCGGTGTCGAGAACCAATTTCGAGCTTCCACATAACGCACACTTCAGATCAAATCCGAACTCGCGATGACACTTTTCGCAAACCATCTTGGCATTCGTCTCATTGAATCCGTCAGTTACACTGTTCCAATAATCGGGGTTCCTCACTCGAACCCACTTCGCATCAGCTTCCCTTTCCATGTTGACACCTAACCTTTTGCGCTCTGTTGCTTCAATTCTCGGTGGCCGTGTTCCTCGTGGAAATGCCAAGTGGAGCGGAAGTACACGCTCGCGTCGTTGTTCCTCTTCTCGACGCCGAACTCTCGCCTTTAACAGGTCGTTCAGCGAAACGAGACCTAAAAGCTTCCGCGGATTACCGCGCTCCACTACCGGAAACCCCGTGAGTCCTGTCTCCGCCATCCGATTCACTACCGCTGTAAGTGGTTCGTCCAGATAAGCCTCAACAGGATCAGATCGAACGATATCTGCGATCCGAGCGTCAGAACTTTTGATCGACTGGTCTTCGACGTACTTCCGAATGTCGGATCGCGTCAGGATCCCTATGAAATTGCCTTCCGGATTGGCAACAGGGTATAACCCCTGCCTAAGACGAGGGTAACTCTTCGCAATGATACGCCCCAATTCCTGCAGCGGGATTGAAGACTGTAATGCAGCAATATCTGTCCTCATGACTTCACGCACGAATAGCACTTCCAGTGGATCTACCGCGTATTCTCGACTCAAGTGGTAACCGCGTCGACTCACTTTTTCGGTGAGGATGGACCGCCGCATAACCAAGACAGTAAAACCATGAGCTACGGTGACCGCCAGGACTAGCGGTAACAAAACGTTAATATCGTGAGTGAGTTCCAGGACGAACACGATGCCCGTAAAGGGAGAGCGCATTGTGCCGCCCAAAACTGCTCCCATACTGATCAACGGCCAAAAGCCGATCCCTTCATCGGGCAGAAATAGCGCTCCCAGGCCGCCGAGCGCGCCGCCCATCATCAATAGCGGGGCAAGAACACCACCCGAGGTGCCGGAGCCCAGTGACACGGCCCACATAACCGATTTGAAGAAAAGAATGCCCAGCAGGAAACTCGCGGGCAGATTATGCGTAACCAGGTTTCCAATTACGTCGTAGCCTACTCCGAGTGCCTGAGGAAAAAACCAACCACCCAGACCGACAATAATGCCGCCAAGTGCTGGCCACCACATCCAGTGAATGGGCAATTTGCGAAATGCATCCTCAGCAGCGTAGACGAAAGCAGTGAGCAGAGCCGAAAGAGCGCCAGCCACCAGACCTATAAGCAGACAGCCCAAGAGTGCCTCGCTTCCGATCAACATGGGATGGGCATGAACCGGAAAGAGCGGTCCAGGTCCAATGATGTAGCGGCGGACTGCGGTCGCTGCCCCACTCGCCAGCGCCACCGGGATAAAACTCCGTGGCTTCCATTCGAATAGTAGTAGTTCGACCGCGAGAAGAGCGGCCGCAACCGGAGAAGCAAAAGTGGCTGACATGCCGCCGGCGGCCCCAGCCACCAGCAAGGTCTTACGTTCAGCGCTGGTACAGCGCATGAACTGCGCCAACATCGATCCAAAGGCGCCTCCGGTCATGATGATTGGTCCCTCGGCCCCGAACGGTCCTCCCGAGCCAATTGAGATGGCAGACGACAACGGCTTCAAGAAGGCCAGGCGAGGTTCAACCCGACTGCCTTGAATCAGGATTGCTTCGATAGCTTCGGGAATTCCGTGCCCTCGGATCCGCTCTGAGCCGTAGCGCGCCATCAATCCAACGATGATTGCCCCGACCACGGGCACCACGATTACGAGTGCGCCGAGAGTATTTCCCACGGGTGAGATTAGTGTGGTAGACCAGCGATGGAAGAAAAAGAGATTTGTGAAAAGTCCTATTAGGCGAAGTAGTGCCAGCGCAACGAACGCGCTAAGGATACCAATTCCAGTAGCGATGAAGGAAATGAAGACGACCCTCTTGGTCGTCGTGAAGTCACCCAGTTCATATACGCCCGTACGATTTGTCTGAGCTGAGCCTTTTTTCGCTTTGCCGACTATCGACTCCATCGAACTTTCCTAGGTTCGTGCTGAAAAGTGCGGGGGCCGCTCTCGATCAAGAGTCTTCATGACCTACAGCAGAGACGGGCAGGTCGGTTCGGAGACTCTTCCCTTGTCGAGGAGGGAAGCGAAACATTAAACCAAATAAGTATTACGTCACGTCAATAAAATGCTGAACAGATTCTTCGTTTGGTGCACCACGATGGCCTCAGGCCAATCCGCCGGTGCTTCGCCCAAAGGACCTGCTCCCGACTCCGTTCTTCGAGGCAGCATCGAGCCTCTTCCTATATATCTATATCGTTTCACGATATACCTAGGAATGCAAGTGGCGTCCGAAACCAAACGGAGTCATTGCGTTGCAGTCTTTTCGCATCCGTTTAGGTGCTTTTCGCATCGCGTTTTCGCACTGCTATACATAGAGCCTTAATAAAAGGGGCGGCAGCGGATGGTGGAATCAAGGCTTATGCGCCTGATCGAGAATATTCTGCAGGTTTGGCAACGCGACCTCGAAAAGATGATTACGGCCCGTGAATTCAGAACTGATTTGTACAACCGGTTGCATGTATTTCCGATCCGGTACCATCCGCTCCGGGATCGTAGGGAAGACCTTCTACAATTGGTGAGTTACTTCGTCCAGAAGTTTGCCAAGCAGATGCAGAAGAAAATCGGGTCCATTTCCCCAGCCGCCATGAGAAGGCTTAAGGCTTGGCGATGGCCTGGCAATATTCGTGAGCTGGAGAATTTCCTTAAACATGCGATTATTGTGACGCGGGGCAAGTCACTTGACTGCCACTCGGAGAACTCCGGAAAACGAGTATGGTAGGGTCAACGCATGTCGACTGGCATGAAGTTCAGTCACTCGCGGGAGAAAGAACAAATTCGCGAAGCGACAAAACTAGCGTTGTTGGCGAGTATGAAACAAAGCAGCGCGATGAGATCATACGGGTGTTGACGACATACAAGGGGCGCGTGAGCGCGGCGGCTGGCGCTGCCGCACCCACCTGGGAATGAACCGAACGACTTTCCTTGGCATCTACGCGAAGCAGTACGCTTGATCTGATGCCCGCCCTTTTGTCCTCAGCTCCCTTCGCAGCTTCGACAGTTTCGACTTCTCTGACGCGGAGCGAACCTTTTTCTGACGAAGAACCAAAGCTGCTGAAAGGTATTGGAGCTGTCCTGGATTGTCGATACAGGATGATCGCGGATCCTGATCGGGCAGAACAGCGCTTTGAGCTTTTCCGCGGGCTTCCCGAAGATCGATATATTTCTGCTTGCATCGAGCGCACTCCATACGCTCAGGAAATCTGGCAGGGTCCGGACCGGGTGGAAGACGCGATCGAGGTTCTTCGTACGAGTTCGTCCTCCTGTTGGCTGCTGCGGTGACGCCTGGTGTGCTAGCGACTTGCGACGATAGGGAAACATATGCTTGCATCAGAAATGGTCAATTTGCTGGCTACTCTCGCGACGCAGTCACCATCCACAAATGTTCCACCGAGATCCTGCCGTTGTGCCGGCCGACCCGAAGCAAGCGGTGCTGGATTATGACTCAGTAATGGTTGCTATTACACAGAAATTCTCGGCCACTCTCAGCCATCGGCGAAGCTGTCGCACCTGGCGAACTCAGCAGCGAGCAGGCAGTTGAGATGAGTGCGGAGCAATATCAACTGACGCAAATGCAGTTTTGAACTGCTAGCCTGTGGCGTGAAATCGAGGAACAGGACTCGGCGAACCATGTTGGAGAGAAAGCCCGATTCGGGGCAGGAAAACGAAATTGTGGTGGTGGCGTTGTCGTCCTCATCCTCATCCCTACAGCTCAACCCCACCTTGGTTGAGTACCTTAATTTAAGCCAATCCCAAGTTGAAGCCATCCAGCAAGTGACGATGCAGGAACACCAGAACGCGCTTGGTCCTTGCAAAAGGGTGGTGATGGTTTCACTTTCGAATCCGCCGGACGCAACTATGTTGACACCGCTGGGCGCTCGACGCGAGGCCAGAATGGAAGAGCAGCTTCGATATATGCGCGGCAGTCTGAATTTCAGTTTCGAGGGTGTTCGACTGCAGCGGGAACACCTGAGAACGGCACCAATTTCGCCACCGGGACGTTTCGATCGCGGATTATGATTTCGTCGCCGCTCTTGGCGAATGTAAGATACTTGCTCAGCTGATTCTTGAGCTCGGCAACATTGACGCTTCGCATAGATCCATCTTTCGCGCTCATGGCTATTATAGCCATATTGATCACTCTAAGCGTCTAGTGTTAGGTCACTGAGTGGTCGACTCACACACGGCAAAATAAATCCCTGTGCCCGCAAGTCTTGAGTTAAACCTTCTTCGTTATCCATTCGTACATTCCCGCTGAGTAACTTCGTCGCGCAGGTGCCGCACTTCCCTTGGCGGCAACCGAAGGGAATTGATGCACCATTTGACTCCACGCTTTCGAGTATGATCTCTTTCAAACACGACTGGTACGTCAGGCTGGAACGCGCCAACCGGATTTCGAGCGAACCAGCTGCCCCAACCGAGGCTCTCTCTCCGGAAACGCCGCCACCGAAACTCTCCTGCAGCACATTCACTGGGTCGACTCCCATTTCTTTCAGCACTGAGCGGCCGAGTTGCATGAATTGCGGCGGACCACACAAAAAGAAGGTGGAGTCGAGCGGCCGTTGGGCTTCGCGCTGCAATATTTCGCGGTGTAGGTGGCCTTTCCATCCCTTCCACTCAGGGCCAGGCTGAGACAGAACCACCGTCTGACGGAACCCCGGCATCCGTTCTTGGATTGCCGAAAGTTCGCTTTGGAAGATGATGTCGTTTTGGGTACGAACACAGTAAACCAGCGTGGCATTGACCTTGAGACAGAGATCATCGATGTATCGCAGTATTGCGATCATTGGCGTGATGCCGCTGCCAGCCGCGATGAGTACGACCCGTTGATGCTTGCTCTCATCGAAATAAAATGTTCCATAAGGTCCGCGGGCTTGGACCGTGAGTCCCACAGTTGCATGATCATTCAGGAACTTGGATATGTAACCTTTCTCGTTTCGTTTAGGGGTGATCTCGACGAAGTTACGCTGTGTGGGAGATGAGCAAATCGTATAAGAGCGTTTTACCCTCTTACCATCAATCACCCAGTCAAAGGTCAGGAACTGTCCCGGCCGGGGCAAAATCTGTTTATTCGCTGGCAGCACGAAGCGCAAGGTCTTGGCGTCTTGAGTCTGCTTCTCGATGCGTACCAATGTCAGGTTCAAAACCTCGCCACCGGTGGTCGGCTGCTGGCTCTGAGGGCTCGCCGCAGCAAGCGTCTTTGGCTTCGCCTGCTTGGCTCTTGCAAAAAGAGAGATGCTGGCCGCAACGATAGTCGCGACGATCACTCTGAGCGAAATCGCAAACGGTACCTTATGGGGCACAATATCGCGTAAATAGTGCACGGCTACATTCATCGCAACGAGCGTGAATGCGATAGCAAAAATTGTGATTCCTAGTGTGATTAGCGTATTCCACGCGGACTTCTGAAACCTGACAACGATCAGCTTTACGACGACCAGAGGCGCGAGAATGAACGCCAATGAGAGGTGCAATATGATTCGCGGCGATAGCTCATCTGCCGACCTAATGCGCAGCAACATGAAGTAGCAAAAAATCACGAACAAGGAAATGAAGGCATATCCGCAAACACGATGAACCTGTGTCCAAATCCGGCGGCCGCGTGGAGTGGCGCCACGCCCGGTCAGCATGATCCAGACGTTGAGGGCGGCCAGAAATACAAACAGGCCAGCTAAGGGAATGCTTACAGAAGCGCGCACTGATCAACCTCTGAAATTCGATAACATTCTGAGTGAGTGAGCTTTACGTATAAGACTGTTTTTAGGGGGAATTTATTCCGCGCACAGTGGTCATCTGTAGGTATGGTTTGCCGCGCCGGTGGAGATCGCACCCTCGCCCTTAGCTTTTTGATTTCTTAGCACTCGATGCCGTGACGATTAATACCACTTCTGCTTGACAAGCGGCTCGATGCACATGGAAGTTTCATCGCTGACGATGAGTCGTTCCCCTGTTCCCACACCCGTCCCCTTGACGCTCGGCTGGGACGAGACAAACAACCTCGGTGAGTTCCAATGGTATCTGTAACGCGGGCCATTTTAGTATGCGCGGTAGATCTCCGCATGCGTCAATCGTCGTAGTATGCTCCGGCGCTTTGCGGGACGATGTATTCATCACCACGAAGGCTGGGTCGGCAACTATCCCTGCGGAATGGACCTGAGTTCTTCGTGTCCGCTGAGGATTGCGCAGCTCAAGAGGGTTCAGTGGTTGTGTTTTCCGACTACTTCACGCGCATAAAGCAATTCCGGCCTTTTTGAGTCTGCGGTTATGCAGTTCCTTAGGAGCTGTGCGAAGTAACTCTTCGCTTTTTTATGATTTCCTACCAGTTCTGATACTTGGCCTGCCCCGTACAATCCGTTGAAACGGTTGGGGTCGATTTTCAAAGACTTTTCGTATTCTGCCAGCGCTTCCGCCGGCCGATTCAGTTCCGTCAGCATGTCGGCGAGCATTTCTCTCGCAGGTATTTCGATCTCACCTTTGCCTTCTACATCCTGCTGATCAGCCAGTCTTCGCAACAGGCCTACGGCCTCACCGCCCTTGCCCAGTAGCGCCAAAAGCCAGGCATGAGCTTCGCCCTGACGGGTTGTCATGGACTTGGCGGTTCGTGGCTTCGGACCTTTTTCTGTCAATTCAAGCATGTGGTCGTATTGGGCGACAGAATTTTGCGCAACCACTAAGTCATGCAGGTGACCGGCTGCAACTGCTTGTGCCCAAAGCGTTATCGCCTGATTGTAGGGTTCTGCGGTCGGGTCGGGCCTGAGCGCCTCCGTCGCCTTCCAGTTTCGTATTTCCAGATAATAGAGGGCAGGTGAATTGGCGCGCGTCCGATTCACGAAGTCGTGCAGGTTTGGGTCGACTTGTTCGTAGGCGATCTTCGCACCCTCTTCAACCATTTCTTTCGCCTTGTCATCTTCACCAATTTGCAGATAGGCGTACTCCAGAAATTCCAGTGCGTGCAGCTGGTTTTCCGCGCCTACATGCAC
>JBPYDQ010001057.1:0-15917 GCA_051986135.1 Terriglobales bacterium
TGTTCAGCAACTGTTGCGTGCCGACCGTCAGGTTGACTCCCCGCTGGATGGTGGTAGCAAACCCCGAAGCAGAGAAGGTAACGTCATACACGCCCGGCAATAGATTGGGCGCGGAATATACCCCCGCGGAATCGACCTCTACCGATCTTGTCTCGGCGGTACTCTCATTCTGGATCGAGACTTGCACGCCGGGTATTACGGCGCCGGTCGAATCGGTTACGGTGCCTGTCAGGGTCGCGCCCGTCACTTGGCCGTAGCCGGCAAGGGAGAAGAGAACCAGAAGGAAAACCGGTAGGATCAGGAGCGATCTACGGAGACGCTGGCCCGCAGTTCGAGTGCGCACGACTCACCCCCTCAGTCTCGCCTTGTCAAATTGCGACGCATCTTATAACGGTCTGCGTCTAGGCGCAACGAAGTTCCGCCCGAAAACTGGACGGTAACGTTGAGGAAGCACGTTATAGTCAGGTCAAGTCGAAGTCTTGTGGAATCTACAAAAGAAATATTAAGAATTTATTTTTTGGATGGAAACGGGTTCCTGGCAAAGGCTTACCGGTTCCTTTGCCCGGTCGCGCTAGAAGAACTGTCGCCATTTGAATAAGTCCGGTCGGTACGAAGCCAGATCGGCGTATTCTACAAATTCCAGGAAATTGCCTTCCGGGTCGCGGGCGAAAATGGCATGGATGCCTTTGCGAATTTCCACCGGTCCGTCGCTGACCAAATCCACACGGTGCTTCTTCAGCCGGGCAACGACATCCTGGACATCCGCGATAATGAACGTGATATAAGTGATCCCTTGTCGCTCAAAGACCCAGTTGGGCAGTTCCCTTTGCTTTAAAACCGTCTTTTTAGGTTGGATCAGCTTGATTCGTTCGCCATACGGGGTCTGCAGCCGGATGATGCGAAAGCCGTGAGGCCCGGTGCCGAACTTGGTGCTCATCTCCGCAGTCGCTTCGGCGTCGGTGGCGAATTTCAATCCCAGAACTGCGGTATAAAAAGCGAACATCCGATCGATATCCGTGCACACGATCCCCGGTTCGAGGGGAGCAACCATGCGCAGGGACCACGACTGTTCCACCGGGATAGTCATGTTTGCTTTTTACTGTCGGCGCTCATGCCCAGTGTCTTCAAACGTCAGTGGGGTCCGCGTCATGGTAAAGCAAATCAGCGCGGCAAGGAACAATAGAAATCCAGCCAGGTAAAACGCCAGATCGAAGCTTCCAGTCCATTTCACGATGTAACCGGTGACGATAGGCACCAGCGATCCAAAAATATTTCCCCCCAGGATAAGGATTCCGATTGCGGTGCCTACCATTTCCGGGTTCCACACAAGGTCGCTAGTCAGCGCAATGTTCAAAGACAGAGCGCTGGAGATGCAGGCGAGAGACAAGGAAATCAGACACAGGAGCACGAATTGGTTGGCAACCATGTTGGTTGACAGGACGAAGCCAGACAAAAAGATGAAAAGAATCAGCAAGGTCCGGCGTTTCCCGTCTTTGACATCCGCGGGATCGAGGAGATTGTCGCTAAGCTTGCCTACCAGCAACCCAAATGGAACCGCCACAATATAAGGGACCGAAGTAAACCAACCCGCCCTGACAATCGACATATGGCGCGATTGCACAAGGTACGAGGGCAGCCAGAAGAGAAAGAGCAGCATGGTATACGCGCAACAACCCTGGGTGAAAAACAAACCCCACATGGTTTTTCTACCTGCGAGGCGAAACAGCGCGCCTTTGGGCGGGTTTGTCGCCTCCGCTCTGGAATCCGTGTGGGCAACAATGTAGTCGCGCTCTTCCTGCGAAAGCCAGGCACACTGGGAGGGAATCCGAAAAAATTTCAACCACAGGAAGACCCAGAGGAAGCCAAGTGAGCCGGTCACGATAAATGAGAGTCGCCAGCCCACTTTGACCAACAACCACGCTACGAAGGGAGCCGAAACCGCTGGCCCGGCGAAAGTCCCGGCGTTGAAGATCGAAGTTGCTAGACCGCGCTCGCTATTAGGGAACCACTGCCGAACTACTTTGCTGGAAGTTGGGAATGAGGCCGCTTCCCCTGCACCCAGCGTTAATCTTGTTGTCAACATCCCCGCAAATGTCGTAGCCGTCCCGGTCAGCATTCCCGCAATCGACCAGATGGTTACCGAGACTCCATTAATCAATCGCGTTCCCAACCTGTCGGTCATCCATCCCCAAAGCAGAAGAAAAAAAATGTAAGTCCATTGATAGGACGAAAAAAGCAGGCCCATCTTCCCAGGATCCCAGGCGAAGTCTTTTGCGATCGCCGGTGCGCCGACCGACAAATTGATTCGGTCGGTAAAGTTGACGAACATATTCAGGAAAAGCAAGGCGGCGATGTAGAAACGTCCACTCCTCCACAGGGAACTGACACGAGCATTGGGGCCGGCCTCGGCGGATGGCGACGCGGCAAGGCTGAAATTGGCCCCGGAACTCAAGCTAGTCTTCGCCCCAGCCGAAGTTGGGCATGGGATGGGGGATGGGCGGTAGATCCCAGCTGCCCGTGGCCAAGGGACGAACCTCGCGGTCGATTCTGACGTCGAGAACGGTCGGCTTGCCGGAGGCGATCGCGGCTTCCAGTTGTGGCGCCAGATCGGAGGGTTTATCAACCGTGTATCCCTCAGCTCCCATAGAACGGGCCATCATGGCGTAGTCCGCAGAGTAAAGCTTTCCGTTCACGTCGGTGAAACTGACGGCCAATTCACGCCCTTTTCCGAAGTAGCCGGCCTGCTGGTCGCGAATCGAGCAATAGCCAAAGTTATTCCATATGACCCACACGACGGGAACGTTATACTCAACGGCCGTGAGCAGGGCGCTGGCGTTCATCATGAACGCTCCATCGCCGCACAGTGAAACCACTGGCTTATCGGGCGCGGCCAGTTTCGCGCCAACCGAACCGCACACGGCGAAGCCCATCGAGGCAAATCCCCAGGTTTGGAGAAAAGTGCGGGGTTTCCAGGCTTCGTACTCGGCGACCAGCCAATTATGATGCACGCCCACATCGCAGAGCACGATGCCGTCCGCGGGTACAACCTTTCGCAAGTCGGCTACCGCACGCTCCGGCCTGATCGGCATCGCGTCGGAGGTGCGCGGCGGTGCCGTAGCTGCATTCCAGCGCTTGCGCCAGCCCGCAATCTTTTCCAGCCATGCATTGTGCTGGCCATGATCGTTGCGCGGCGCAGCCAGCAGTTGCTGCAGAAAAATTTTAGCGTCGCTGATGACGCCAAGCTCGGGGCGGAAGTTGCGCCCAATCTCACTAGCGTCGATATCAACATGAATAAGTTTCGTGGGCGGTATGTTGTAGGTGAACCCGGGAAGCCAGGCGCTGGTGGCTCGATCGTCGAAGCGTGTTCCGAGCGCCAGGATGACATCAGCGTTTCGGCAGGCAGCGTTGGCTGGATACGAGCCATTCCGACCAGTCGTGCCCAAACTTAGAGAATTCCTGGGATCGAACACGCCTTTTCCAAACGGGGTGGTCGCAACCGGAATTCGAAAACGCTCCGCGAATACCAGCAGTTCCGGTTCAGCGCTGCTGAGTTCAACTCCATGTCCGGCGACGATTACCGGACGCTGGGCGCTCTGAAGCAGGCGCATGGCTTCATCCACAGCGGCAGGATCGGCTGCCGCACGCGCATATTCGGCTGGCGGCCAATCATTTTCGCGCTCGGCCGCGTCTTCATCCACAAGTTCCACAAAAACGTTCAGTGGTATATCGATATGCACCGGCCCCGGTCGCCCGTTCGTCATCAGAGCGAAAGCCTGCCGCAGGGCAAGAGGAAGCATATCCGCCCGGGTCGGCTGGAAGCTGCGCTTCACGTAGGGGCGCAATACATTCACAAAGTCGCCCTGAAAATATCTCCCCGTTTCCTGGAAGGGGCCGCGATTCCATTGCTGGGTTGGCACATTGCCGGTGATGTTGAGCATAGGTGACGAATCAGCAAATGCGGCAGCGATAGCTAGAATTAAGTTCGCAGAACCCGGCCCACAAGACGTGTACGTGGCTGCCGGTTTTTGCGTGATCCGGAAGTATGCCTCGGCCATGAATCCCGCTGCCGATTCGTGATGTACGGAGATGGCTTTGATCTCGTTACGGCGGTCGAACAATCCATCGAGCAGACCTAAAATTCCGTGGCCGCACACGCCGAAGATGTACGGTACTCTCTGCTGAACCAGGAAGTCGGCAATATACGCCCCTCCCTTGGTCGCTGGTTTTACACGAGCCGCCTGCACATTGCTACTGGCCATGACAAATCTTCTCCCCACTCATTTCGCGATGCTGAAGCCGCCATCGAAGGTGTCGGACATACTCCAGAACATTGTCTTGACTTGCTGATAAGTTCTGATGCCTTGCAAGCCCTTTTCCCGACCCAGGCCGCTATCTTTGAAACCTCCAAATGGGGCCGCGGTCGAGAATTGTTTATACGTATTGATCCAGACCATCCCCGCTTCGAGCGCGCGCGCCACTCGCCAGGCACGCTTGTAATCGGCGGTCCAGATGCCCGAAGCCAGCCCGTAACTCACGTCATTGGCTTTGTGTAGAAGATCGTCTTCGTTGTCGAACGGCATGGCGCACAGCACGGGCCCGAAAATCTCCTGTTGCGCGATATTCGATTGGTTGGTGATTCCAGCCACGATCGTTGGCAGGTAAAACGCACCTTTTTCGAGTCGCGGATCGGATGGCCGGGTGCCGCCAATCAGAATTTCCGCGCCGTCATTACGCGCGCCTTGCACCATTTTTTCCACGAAAGTGCGCTGCGCGAAGCTCGCGCTGGGCCCGAGTTGCGCTCCGGGAGCATCGGGCAGATCGACACGCAGGGCGCGGCCTCTCTCCATGATCATGGAAATTACTTGGTCGTACACTCTTCGTTCGACGAAAAGGCGCGAGCCCGCCGTGCAGGACTGGCCGGTACCCTCGAAAATCGCCACAGTGGCTGCATCCGCGGCCGCCTTAAGGTTTGCGTCCGCGAAAATTATGTGTGGTGATTTCCCGCCTAATTCCAGCACGGCTGGAATGATTTTCCTTCCCGCAAGCTCTGAGATCCGCCGTCCGACTTCGGTGCCTCCGGTAAAAGAAACCATCCGTACCAGTGGATGCATAACCAATGCATCACCAATTTTGCCCCCTTCCCCCGGTACTACGTTGAACACGCCCGGTGGAACACCCGCATCCAGAGCGATTCTTCCCAGCTCGATTCCGCAGGTTGGTGTGTAGGATGCGGGCTTGAGCACGACGCCGTTACCCGCAGCCAGAGCGGCTGCCACTTTGTTTGCCGTCAAAGTTATCGGCGAATTCCAGGGGGTTATGGCTGCGACCACACCCCAAGGCTCATACACAGTCATGCTCAGGTAATTGCCGCGAGGGGGGGTGATTTCCGAGCCCAAAGTTTCAATTGCAGCAGCACAGTAGCGAAACGTCGCAGCGCCATTGATGACCTGGTTCTTGCATTCCTTCCATACTTTGCCGTTCTCGACCATCTGACAACGCGCCAGCAGATCGGAACGGGCCATCATCAGGTCGGCAATCCGGTTCAGCAGCGCAGCGCGCTGATGCGGCAGCATGTTGCGCCATTCAGGTTTGGCGGCGGCTTGGTGCGCAGCATTTACGGCCGCGTCGATATGCGCTTCTGTCCCGGCGCACACTTCGTAATTGACTTCACCAGTTGCCGGATTGATGTGCGTGATGTGAGAAGGTGTGTCTTGAACCCATTCGCCTCCGATCAGAAACGGAAGCGGCTTGAGGCCTGCGACGGTTGCCATTTTCCCGACTCCAAATTGACAGCTCAACACAACGTGCTATATAAGGCGCAAACAGACCCAAGCTGAACAGCCCGTGACGGGCGATTCTAGCACGGGAATCTGAAGGGAACCTGAATAAGCGAAATGCGGACCTCGGTAGCAGTATTTGTAGTCTTCACCTCCATTCTCCTCACAAGTCAATTTGCTGACAGCGCCGGCCAAGAGTCCTACTCGATGCCCTTAAAGACGATTCCGACATTTTCAACGGAAAATATTGGCCGCCTGGGGCATTTCTATGTAGGCGGGAAGTGGGTCGGCGAGCCGGGAAAACAACACATGCGCGGCGCCATGTACGTGGAAGTCTGGGTGCCCAAGAAAATAAAACATCCCTATCCGATATTGTTTGTACAAGCCGGTGGCGGCCAAACCAGCATAGGACTGCTGCAAACGCCCGATGGGCGGCCCGGTTGGGCATTCGACTTTGTTAACCAGGGCTACACGATCTACATGATGGACTTTCCCGGGCGCGGACGTTCCGCATTTATTCCCGGCCTCGATGGAGATGTGATTCCGCCGCGTACCGGGGAATTGATGGAGCAGGTATGGACCGGAGGCGCGCCGCCGCCCACCCCGGCGCGTAGCTGGCCGCAATCCAGCGAGTATTCGGCCTGGCCCAGCGACGCACCGAACAAAGGACAGATCGGCGATCCCGTATTCGATTATTTTGCGAAAACAGAACTCAATTTCCCATCGGCTGACGATATGGAACCGCTCTCCGCCGAGGACTTGGTTCAACTAGTTGATTTGATCGGCAAACCCGTTATCTTGCTGCTGCATTCGCGCTTGGCCACTTCCGGCTGGCTGCTTGCCGATGTGCGCCCGAAGATGATCAAAGCGATTGTCGCCGCTGAACCCTGGGGACCTCCGATTCAGAACGCTGAATTGGACGCGAGAGGACCGGGACACATTTGGGGACTCACCAACTTCCCAATGCACTACGATCCGCCCATCAAAGAAGCGTCAGAATTACAAACAGTGCGGGAGGAAACGACCGACGGACCCGGTCTGGTGCCTTGCTGGATTCAAAAAGAGCCCGCGCATAAGCTCATCAACCTGATTGGCATTCCCGTGCTTAACGTCTCAGCCGAGGCCAGCTATCACCGTCCTTACGCGCGCTGTGTTGCTAAGTGGCTTAATCAGGCTGGCGTAAAAACGGAATACGAAAACCTGGAAGACGTCGGCCTTCGCGGCAATGGGCATCAGATGATGTCAGAGAGGAACAGTGCGGAGATCGCAAAATATTTCATGAATTGGCTCGATAAGCACGTGCATTGATGCAAGTTGCTGTAAAGCTGCCAAGCTTGATTTAGAAATTTACAAGAACGGAAAAGTGAGCAAAGCGCGAGTCAGAACGCAGGCTCGCCATTTCCGGATCAGATTCGAGGAAGACCATGGAGGTGGATTTATCTTCAACCGCACTTTGTAACCAATGAAATGCCTGGTCTTTATCCCCGAGGCCGGCATAGATCAGGGCGATTGCATACGATGGGACATACTGTCGCTGGGCTCGAGACAGCAGTTCCTGAAGGATGCCGTGCGCCTGACTGGAACGTCCCGAAGCGGCGTAAGCGTGCCCCATCGAGCCTTCGTAATATGGATCGCCTCCGGAAAGTTTCACGGCTTTTTCAAACTCCGGAATGGCCAATGCATATTGGCCGCGCGCTTCATAAACCTCCGCCAATCGAAAATGAGTCCGCGGGAAGTCGGGGTCGATCTCGATCGCCTTCTTCAAGGTTTCCACTGACTGGTCATATCGGCCGGCAAGAGCAAATGTCCATCCTGCGTTGCTACTGACGATCAGCGAAAGGGGATCGTCGTGCAGTGCGGTTTGCGCTTCTGCGATCGCCTCGGCGAATCGTCCTTTGGCGGCCAAGCTCTCCGCATACCAGGAATGGGCCATGGCGTCATGAGGATTCTCCGACAAGGCACGCTGGAACTCAGAACCGGCTGCTGATTTGTCCCAGTCGTAATAGAAATGAATGAATCCCATGGCCGCGTGCGCTTCCGCGAGGCTATCATCCATCTGTAACGCTCGCATCGTCGCATTCTTGGCACTCGTGAATGCTTCTTTAGGCGGCATTACCGAATACAATCCCAGTGTCGCATAGGAATCGCCGACTCCCACGTAGGCTTGGGCGAAGCTGGGGTCCAGTTTGATGGCTTCATGAAAGTAGCCAAGACCCTTCTTGAGCCCATTCTCAGTCCGCTTGTTCCAGAAGTAGCGGCCCTTCATGTAGGCGTCATACGCATCAGGATTTTCAGTGGGACGCTTGCTGAATTTCCGGCTCTCCTCGCCGGTGAGTTCCAATCGAATCGACTGCGCCGCCATTTCTGAAAGAGTGTCTTCCAAGGCAAAAATGTTCGTAAACCGACGGTCAAAGCTGTCGGCCCAGAGCTGCTGGCCATCTTGCACCCGGATCAGTTGCACCGAAACTCGTACCCAATCGCCGGCGCGCTGTATTCTTCCGTCAAGGACCGCGTCTACGCCTTGCTCCCGGCCAGCGGACTGAGGGGATTGTTTGGTGGCGGCGTATTGCTGGATCGCGCTGGTTGGGCGAACGATAATCTTGCCGGTGTTGGCCAGTTTTGTGATTATCGCGTCGGCCAGCCCCAGTCCCAAATACTTGTCTGGGCTATTACTGCCGAGGGTTTGGAAGGGCAAGACGGCAAGAGAATGAATGGCAGCAGGTTGAGCCGTCGTCGGTGGAGCGTTTCTACCGTGGATCAAGAAAGCTGCCATCAAAATTAACGTCACCGATGCTATCGCGCCAATACCAGCGAAAAAGAGATTCTTGCGGCGATGCTGTGTCCGAACCGAGGTGGGAGTCGTGAGCTTTATTTGCGGAAGAGCCGGCGCTAACCGAACTACATCTGCCGAGTTGGCAGGGTTTATGACTAATCCACTATCATCCCGCCGCTTAACTTCGGCGACGAAGCGGTACCCCCGCTTGGAGACGGTCTCAATGTAGCGGTGCTGGCCCCGGTCATCATTTAACGCTTTTCTGAGTTGCGAGATCGTAACCGCCAGATTGCCTTCCTCGACGAGGGCTCCCGGCCAGACCGTCCTTAACAATTCTTCTTTTTCGACCAGATGTCCCGACCGGTCTACCAAGGCAAGCAACAGGTCAAAAGCTTTGGGGGTGAGCGCGACAGGTTGGCCGTCGCATAGAAGCAACCGCTCAGGTGGATCTAGCTGGAAGCGCCCGAACTCGTACAAAACATTCGCTGAAGCCGCCATCGTGATGAAAAAAAGAAATTCTTAAGATTTCTTTTGGCATTCCCACAGGACGTCCAAGCTGCCCAAGCGATACGCTAGTCGCACTGCTTGACAGGGGTAGCTTCGTCCCCGAAGGATTGCGATTATAGCTCAGTTGTCGCGAACCGAGTCAACCGGGAAAACGGGGGAGGGGCTGCCTTAAGCCATTTTTCGTTGCGAAATAAAGTGTTCCCAACCGAGCTAACTTCGCCCCTGTCGGTTCTCCAGCCCCCCCCATGCGGTGCTACGAGTTTCATGTGCATCTCGCGCAAACGGCGCAGAGGAGGAGCTTGAGTACCGAAGCCTCATCCTTGGTAGCCCCCCCTCTCGGCGATGTGCAGACGTCCGCCCGGAAAAAGCCCTTTTATGCAGCTCTGTGGGCTCAGGTCCTAATTGCCATGGCGCTGGCGGTTGTTTTTGGTTATGTGAACCCAGCCCATGCCGTCCAGATGAAGCCTCTGGGAGATGCGTTCATCCGCCTGATTGCAATGGTGATCACGATTGTGATCTTTTGTACCGTGGTGACCGGCATTGCGGGTATGGAAGACATGCGCAAGGTTGGGCGCGTAGGCGGCAAGGCGATTCTCTACTTCGAGATCGTTTCAACGCTCGCGTTGCTTATCGGTCTGGTTGTGGGCAATGTCGTCAAAACTGGTGCGGGCTTTAACGCAAATCCGGCGACATTGAACACTCACGAGGTCGCCGCCTATGCCGGACAGGCAAAAGCACAGACCTTGACCGACTTCTTCCTCCACATCATTCCAAATACGGTGATCGATGCATTCGCCAAGGGCGACATTTTAGAGGTGCTGCTGGTGGCGCTGCTGTTCGGGTTTGCCATTTCTGCCGCCCGAAATCGCTGTAAGCCGCTGCTGAACGTAATCGAAGCGACGACGCAGGCAGTATTCGCGGTTGTCAACATCATTATGAAATTCGCTCCCATTGGCGCTTTCGGGGCCATGGCATTCACCGTCGGCAAGTACGGAATCGCGTCGCTCGGTCCCTTGGCCGAATTGATTGGCGTTTTCTACCTCACTTCGATTCTATTCGTCGTCCTGGTCATGGGAGGAATCGCCCGATTCGCAGGCTTTGGTATTTTGCGCTTTCTTCTTTACATTAAGGAAGAAATCCTCCTGGTGCTGGCGACCAGTTCATCCGAGACCGCGCTGCCTACTTTGATGGCAAAGCTCGAGAAGCTTGGATGTTCGAAGTCGTTGGTTGGATTAGTGGTGCCGACTGGCTACACGTTCAACACCGATGGTACGAGTATCTACATGACACTGGCAGCATTGTTTGTTGCCCAAGCCACCAATACCCATCTGACATTGCAGCACCAACTGGTCATTTTCGGGGTGGCGATCCTTACCTCCAAGGGCGCCAGTGGAGTGCAAGGAGCGGCATTTGTCGCTCTCGTTGGTACGCTCATGGTCGTTCCCAGTATTCCCGTGGCCGGGATGGCTCTGATTCTCGGCATTGACCGTTTCATGAGCATGTTCCGTGCTCTCATTAATATGGTCGGAAATGGGGTTGCCACTCTGGTGGTAGCGCGATGGGAGCGTGAATTGGATGCTTCGACGCTACAGCGAAGACTCTCCACTGATGTCTCTTGATTCCGGACGAAGGGAAACTTGTGATGGTGCATAAGTCCGCGATTTCGCGTCGTACTTTTATCACTACCGCGACTTCATCCACTGGCCGAGGGTTGCTGGCTATTTCATTAACAGCCAAGCTGGACGCGCAAAGTGCAACGCAATCCACGGGAGTCGCTGCGCCAACAATTTGGAGCAAGGAATACTGGGCCAAGAAGGGAGACTTATCTCTTTATGTTTTTCGAAAGCGGATGGGAGATCCGGCTGTCGATACGGTTCCCCGGCCTGTGCTCTTTCTTGCTCATGGATCATCGGTTTCATCGCGGCCGACATTTGACCTCCAGGTCCCCGGTCACGACGATGACTATTCGCTGATGGACAAATTCGCAGAATACGGATTTGATGTCTGGACAATGGATTTCGAAGGCTACGGCCGCTCGCCTCAGATGAGTGGCAATTCCGACATCGCTACGGGCTCCGAAGATCTCAAAGCTGCTTCAGAGGTAGTTCTTCGAGAAACCGGGCAGGCGCGCTTTCATCTCTACGGCGAATCGAGCGGTGCACTTCGAGCCGGAGTCTTCGCTATGAACAACCCAGACCGTGTGCAACGGCTGGTCTTGGTGGCCTTTACTTGGACCGGCCAGGGTTCTCCCACACTCGCCAAGCGATCTGAATCCGTCGATTACTATCGCACGCACAATCGGCGCCCTCGCGATAGGAACATGATCCGAAGCATCTTCACTCGCGACAAACCCGGCACCTCGGATCCAGCGGTTGCCGAAGCCATGGCCGATGCGGAACTGCAGTTCGGCGATTCGGTTCCCACCGGCACTTATCTGGACATGACGACCAAGCTCCCCTTGGTGGATCCGACGAAATTAAAAGTTCCCGTTATGATCGCTCGCGGAGAATTTGATGGAATCGCCAGCGAGGATGACCTTTTGAACTTCTTCAAGAAACTTCCTATTCCAGATCGCGAATTCGTCGTTCTTCCTGGTGCCGCTCATTCCATCGCCTTGGGCACGAATCGCCGCCAGTTCTGGCATGTCATGCGAAGCTTTCTTGAGATGCCCCGACGCCTTGACATTACGACCGGTTCATCTTCGGCAGGGAGCAGCGGCAAATGACACGTTGGAAGATAGCGGGCTTGTTGCTGTGTCTGGCATTGACAGCGGCCGCGCTCGGACAGGAAGTGCCAACCGCCGATCTGCCACTCGTACTGGATCGGATCATCTCAGTTCCTGGCGCCGACGGCCGCTTCGATCACATGGCGGTAGATGTGAAGACAGGACGAGTGTTCGCTTCCGTCTACGGCAACGACACCGTCGCCGTCCTCGATGTACACCGCAGTCGGCAGATCTACACGATCCGCGAGGGCTTGAACGAACCGCAGGGCGTGGCGTTCCTGCCGGACTTGAATCGCATTGTGGTTTCCAATAGCGGAGACGGCACTTGCCGAATATTCGACGGCACGACTTATCAGCTCTTGGCTGCCGTTAAGTTTTCGAACGACGCAGATCAAGTCCGCTACGATCCGTCTCGACACCTGGTTTATGTCGGCTTTGCTGATGGCGCGATCGGTGCGATCGATGCATCAGCCAGTAAAATCGTTGGCGAGAGTTTTGAATTGGGTGCTCATCCGGAGTCTTTTCAGTTGGAGAATGCAGGACCAAGAATCTTCGTGAACTTGGCGTCTAGGAATCAAATTGCGGTGATTGACCGCAATACTCGAAAGGCCAATGAGTGGACGTTGACCGATGCCGGTGAGAATTTTCCCATGGTATTGGATGAAAAGCATCGCCGCCTTTTTGTCGCGGCCAGCGTCCCGCCACACTGCTAGTACTTGATATGGATACAGGTCGCGAAGTAGCGCGGCTACCAGGAGCCGCCGATTCCGATGACATGTGGTACGACCAAACTAGGCATCGCATTTATGTCCCTGGTGGAGAGGGGTTGATCTTCGTGTATCAGCAGGCCGACGCTGATCACTACTTCTTAACTGCAAAAGTCCCGAGTACAATCGGAGCGCACACCAGTGCTTATTTTGGGCAAGTGGGCAAGCACACTAGCTGTATTTGGCTGTCCCTAACCGCTCCAACAGAGGAGCTGAATTGTGGGTTTATGAAACTCGCGATTGATACCCTCCTAGGTGTAATTAACTTTGCTGCCTCACCAGACGCAATGACCGTTTCAGTTCAGATTAAGGCTTGAGGAAAAAATGAGCTCTGGTTTCGACGACAATATTAACAACATTTCGCGACGCAATTTTCTGACGAATTCGACCGCCTTGGCGACTACGGTTGGCCTCCTCTCCGGGGCTGCGCTTGGCCAGGCAGATCAGGTCGGGCACCGCCCGGTGACTGACAAAAGCAAGAGCGATCCCGGCCTGACCAATGCACCTCTCGATCAACAGAACTCCAGTACAGCCGTGCCGCCTGATACCGATGCCGGCTCGGTGCCCGTGTTCAAGTATTCCTTTTCTCTGTCGCACAAGCGACTTTACGACGGCGGCTGGTCGCGAGAGGTGACGGTACGCGAGCTGCCGGTCTCCAAGTCCATCGCCGGTGTTGAAATGCGGCTAACGGCTGGGGGTATTCGTGAACTGCATTGGCACACTGCCGCGGAATGGGCGTTCATGCTGTATGGCAGCGCGCGCATCACGGCGATTGATGCCAAGGGGAAGAGTTTCGTCGCCGACGTTAAGGAGGGGGACCTGTGGTATTTTTCCACCGGCATTCCGCACTCGATTCAAGGCTTGGCCCCGGATGGCGCAGAGTTTCTCCTGGTTTTCGATGACGGAAATTTTTCCGAGTACGACACCGTGCTGCTGTCAGACTGGATGGCGCACACGCCGCGGGAAGTATTAGCCAAGAATTTTGGAGCGACGTCGCAGGCTCTGGGCAAGATGCGATCGCAGGAGTTGTTTATCTTCCAGGCGGAAGTTCCGCCGCCGCTGGCAACCGACCAGCGTGCCGTAGGCGGGGCATTGGATCCATCTGATTTGGATTTCGCTTTTCGTTTTTCGGAACAGACGATCTCGCAGCGCACCAAGGGTGGGGAAGTACGCATCATCGATTCGAGCCTGTTCAAAGTTTCGACTACCATTGCGGCGGCGATTGTGACCGTCCACCCGGGGGGCATGCGCGAACTACATTGGCATCCCAATGCGGACGAGTGGCAATACTACATCAGCGGTAAGGGACGCATGACCGTGTTCGCCACTGGCGGACGGGCCCGAACGGCCGATTTTCAGGCGGGCGACGTCGGCTACGTGCAGCAGACACTGCCTCATTACATCGAGAATACCGGCGAGACAGATTTGAAATTTCTGGAAATGTTCAAGAGCAGCTTCTATCAAGACCTGGCGCTTTCGGAATGGTTGTCACATACGCCGCCTGAACTGGTGATGGCTCATCTCAATATTGACAGAGCGACATTGGACGCCATGCCGAAAGATAAGCTGGTGATCGTGCCACGCTAAGCTCGTGGCTTCGGTAAGTGAACATGGGTGCAACTAGGGTGCGATATGACTTCCTCAAGATTACGGGCGCCAAAACTGGCGATCGGCGCCATGAATTTTCCAGGAGAATTTTTATGGGAGCCGGAGGGGAGCGCGGCTCACGGGCGCCCTCTTTTGGGTTCCTGAGAGTTCCCTAAGCTTGCCATCCGTGGCGCTGGATTCTTCAGAGTTACGTTAAGCCGGGCAACCTTAGTCACTGCCATTTTCGCCTCGAAGATAAACGGGAGGCCTCATTTTCAAAATCGTTGGATGTTGGTGGCGTAATTATCCCATTTGAGAGAGGCGGAAAGAAACCAGTTGCAAATGCTTGTAAGTGCTGAACTGGTCTTGAAGCGGCAAACATGGGCAAATTTGTTATTTCGTTTCTCAAGCAGGTGGTCAACGCTGAAACACAATAAATATATGTCACTTCCCCGAGCTAGCTAGACCGTTGCAGTGACAGTCTATGGTTCAGAGATAACTCTGACTGCTCGACTTTCCATTTCTCCGGCGTGACCGAATGGCTGCCGACCACTGCCCTGTCACGGCATTTTCAGGAAGTTTTGAGAATCGATGGGCAGCCGGAGGAATATGCGGTAATCGCAAGGAATCGGTTTTCAAAGCGGGGGCGTAGTTCAGCTGGTTAGAACGCCTGCCTGTCACGCAGGAGGCCGCGGGTTCGAGTCCCGTCGCTCCCGCCAGTTTTCTAGCTAGATCTCCGTTTGGTTGCGAGAAACAGCCGCGTAGTAGTTCGGGCCGCAGCTCATACGCTCGCGATAGGGCGCGGGCATCCTGAAGGCTACGGAGTTTCCTTAAGTGGCCTCAGGCACGGTCGGTTTGGCTGGGCTGAAATCTTCAGTAGCGTAGCGAGAGTGTCGGCAGGACGAGCAGGTTCAGCACCGTGGAAGTGACCAACCCGCCGAGGATGACAATTGCCATTGGGCCTTCGATCTCTCGTCCGGGATCGCCCGCGCCGATCGCAAGTGGCAGTAGGCCTAGACCCGTCACCGTTGCTGTCATTAGGATTGGAATAAGCCTCTCCGTGGCCCCTCGAATCGAAGCATCTCTGCCCCAGAGCACCCCTTCGTTGCTGACGAGATGTTCGTAGTGAGAAATCATCATGATGGAATTGCGCAAGGTGATTCCAAACAGGGTCACAAATCCCACGAGTGATCCGATCGATAGAACGCCTCCGGTCGCAAAGCCAGCCAGCACTCCTCCGACAAGGGCGAAGGGCAAGTTGGCGAGAACGAGCAGAAGGTTCCTGTAGCCACCCATCACAATTGACAGCAGAAGGATGATACCCAGGGCCGCCAGCGCTGAATGCACCAGCAGATCCCGCCGCGACTGGGCTTGCGCTGCGGCCGTTCCGGCAAAATCGACATAATCTCCCGACGACAAGGAGAGCGCTGCGAGGCGCTGCTTGGCTTCGGCAACGAACGAGGACACATCGCGGCCGGTCGCGTTGCAAGTGATGGTCTGTGCGCGACGCGCCCCTTGGTGAAGCACAATGTATCGGCCCGAAGTTTCATAGATATCCGCAAGCTGCCGCAGAGATACGTAATTGCCCTCGGGACTGCGCAATGGAAGATCGCCAATCTGTTCGGGGTTACGGCGCTCATTTGGCGCAAGTACGACCGACACGTCGAAAACCCGATTTCCATCGTAAATCTGGCCCACTGTTTCCCCGCCATAGGCAGTCTGGACGGCGTCAAGCACATCCAGGGGATCGAAGCCCCAGCGGTTAATGCCGTCCTTGCGCA
>JBPYDQ010001058.1:0-6098 GCA_051986135.1 Terriglobales bacterium
CCCAAGACCATTTCACGCGACAATTAGTCATTCCCGAGATTCGTCTGAGCGACTGGGAATCAATCGAACATGGTCAGGTAGCGGAGAATCGCTGATGGTGGGTCCCTGAGAGATCTCGGGAGTCCGGCGGTCGTGCTCTAAACTTTTGCGGATAATGAACCGGGCAGGGATGAATGCGACAGCCCAGTCGAGATTAGGCGTGCAAGTAGTGTCTACCTCGATGTAGTCGGCCTTGACCCAACATTCGTGCACACCAGGGGCAATGAATATGTAAGAACTACCCGACGCGCTCTTCGTATAACCACAATTTGTCCTTACGCTCCACCCGGGCGGCGTGGTTCGATCGGCCGCGTGTTCATGTCCAGCCAGAACGTTAGATAGAGTCCTCAGTTGGGTTGTCATTGTCAAAAAACTCTCCCTGGCATGGCTCCGTCTAGTCGTATGATCTGGTCTGAAAGAAACAACCGTGGATCTAGATCTTCTTTCACGTCGGAATCTTGTGCAGCTGACTTAACTCCTGAAATACCTTTGTGGTGCTTGCGGCATTGAAGTGCTTGACGCATAGCCGAGATACAAATTCGGATTTGCTTCTCGTCCAAATACACTCACGCCATGTCTTTCCGCAAGCAACTTCGCCAAACTTGCAGCCAGGGTAAATCCTCAAACGCGAGATCGCCGAAAGAGCCAACCTTGAGCGGCGCTGTGCAGACGGCCCAGCGCCGGGGCCAAGTCGCCTTCGGTCTGAGAAATGTTTGGCGTCGAATTGCCACCACTGACCAGCGTGTCAGTTTGCTTACGCGTTGCAGCGCCGTGTTGGCCGGGCGGGTGCCAAGATCGAATCGGGCTAGACGAGCCCAAAGAGGCATTGCCTCATAGTAGTGATTTGAAAATCGCTCCGCCTTCACTTCAGCGAGACCTTAATCTCCTTCACGCAACGGAATCCAAGGTGGTTCGTCCCAGTGCTAACCTCGCCTTTGCCACGCGTGCCCATGACGTAGCGCGAACAGTATTGATCGGTACACAGAAATGATCCCCCGCGTTGAGCTTTCTTAGGCTGATCCGGTTCAGCCGGATCAAAGGATGAATTGGGACCCTGAGGATTTCGTGCGATGTCGTCCGCTGCAGCGAGTTCCGCGTAATAGTCAGGGCGGTACCAGTCGCTTGTCCACTGCCAAACGTTGCCTGCCATATCGTAGAGACCGTAGCCATTCGGCGGATATCGAGCAACTGGAGCAACTCCTACGTATCCGTCTTCGCCCGTGTCTTGGTCGGGAAAATGTCCTTGGTGCGTGTTCGCCATCCATTTGCCGCCTGGCCTGAATGAGTCACCCCACGCGAATGGCCTACCAGCTAATCCGCCGCGAGCAGCGAATTCCCATTCGGCTTCGGTCGGCAATCGCTCTCCCGCCCACTGTGCATAGGCTTCGGCGTCGGCATAGGCGATGTGAACTACGGGATATTTCTCTTTTCCTTTCAGGCTACTGCCCGGGCCGAATGGGTGGCGCCAGTTCGCTCCAGGAACGTAGCTCCACCATTGAAAGTGGTCGTTTAGGAGAACCGGATGATCCGGCGGCGAAAACACAACCGATCCGGCAACCAGATTCTCTTTGGGCGCGGCCGGGAAATCTGCGGCGCGCGGTGTGCGTTCGGCGATAGTGACATAGCTAGTGGCTTTAACAAATCCTGCAAACTGCTCATTCGTAACATCCGTCTTGTCCATGAAGAAGCCGTCGACATACACACGATGAATTGGCCGGGCGTCTTCTGTGGCTTTCATACCCACTTCATTCAGGTCGGGTGCCTCGCTTGCCCCCATCGAGAATTCGCCTCCGGGTATCCACACCATTCCTTCAGGCGTCGCAGGGTAACTCCCTTTGTTGGGGATAGTTGGACGAAATGGCAACGCAGGTTCTTTCGATCTTGCGCCAGCAACGGAACGATTGATACTCCGAAACTGCAGTATCAGCAGAATGGCAAGGAGCAGCAGGGGAAAAGCGATGGCGATCAGAACACGAGGTCTCGTAGCATGCTGTTTTCGCCTACATTGACGGCTCTTGTGACTCGTTCTTTGTCTTGCGCTAGCCATAGCTCTCGCTGTTACAAGTACGGAGGGAGTCGACTGCACACTGCTTAGGACAGCTTTCAATCAATAACACACGACAAAACCGACTCCAACTGTCAATGAAACCAGTACAGCAACAGCAAAGCAGTGTTCAGAAAAGACTGTGTAATCTGACAGTACCCTTAATACCTTGAGCACATGATCCTGATGAACAATATTCCTTAAGAGATTTGCATGGCGTTTTGTCTACTTTAAGGGCGGGACGACAAGAGCGCCGATCAATGAGATTCAGCATCACTGCCTATCTGTTGGGGGATCACTTGGTACGCTTGAGTGGCTTTCTCAGGAGTGTAGGGCTGGATGTCAACTGGGGGTCAAGATGAGACGTATTTCATTCGCGTTCGCCAGCCTATTGCTTTTCGTTGGGCCAGCGATCGGCCAGCAGAAGCCCAACATCGTCATGCTGATGACTGACGACACTGGGTGGAATGATTTTGGCGCTTATTCGAATGGCGGCGTTACCAACGGCCATCCGACACCCAACGTCGACCGCCTCGCCAAGGAAGGTGCCGTCTTTACCAGTTGGTACGGACAGGCGAGCTGCACGGCGGGCCGGGCCTCATTCATCACCGGGCGCATCCCAATCCGTTCGGCGCTATCGATCGTAGTTGCCCCGGGCGACGAAAATTTCCTCCGCAAGGAAACGCCGACCATTGCAGAGTTCTTCCAGAAGAATGGCTATTCTACATACTTTTCGGGCAAGTGGCACCTGGGCGACAAGCCCGAGGCCTATCCGACCGAGCATGGTTTTGACGAGATGAAGCAATTCGCCGCCTATTACGCCGGCGTCTATTCCTACAACGATACCTCTAAATGGTTTCATCCCTGGTTCCCGTCGTTCAATCCGGAATTCGAAAAAATGTATGACTCAGTCGTGAACCTCGGGGAATGGGACGGCGTGGCTGGCAAGCCCGCTACAAAAGTTGGGACCATCACCTACGATTCTTTGGCAACCTTTGATGAACGCCAGTCCGACAACGCTGTGACATACATCAAGGCACATGCCAAGAGCGGCAAACCGTTCTTCATGGATATCAACTACATCAAGATGCACAACCCTACGAATGCCGCACCCGACTTCAGAGGCAAATCGCATCTCGGCGATTATTCGGATTCTCTGATGGAGCTCGATGCGGACATCGGCAAAGTGATGGATGAGATCCGTGCCGATGCGCCCAACACGATCGTCATCCTGACGGCCGACAATGGTGCGTGGCTGGATGCCTACCCTGATGCTGGAACAACACCATTCCGCGGCGAAAAGGGGTCTGCGTTCGAGGGCGGCTGGCGGGTCCCTGCGATTATGTGGTGGCCTAATCATATCCCGGCAAGTGTGACTTATGGCGAGATGATGTCACATATCGACTGCTGGGCAACCTTGGCAGCGATGGCGGGCATTACGCCGCCGCCACACGGCGAAATGAAGGACAACAATGGAAAGCCCATCTTCTTCGACAGCATCGACAACAGCGCTTATATCTTGGGCAAAGCTCCACACTCAGCCCGAAAATCATGGATCTACATTAACGGCGAATATCTGAACGCCGTGCGCGCTGACATCGGTGGCGACCCGAATGAGCCTTGGGTGAACATCGCATGGAAATACATGTGGACTGCCAAAGACTCGTGGCTTGGCGTTAGCGCCGACCTGGGTTCGATCGGTGCGCTTTACAACCTTACCATGGACCCTTACGAGAAATACGACATGGTCTTCAACGGGGCGGCGCCGACTCGGGTGCTGTCATCCTCTCCAGGCCGATATACGGGCGAGGATAACGGTTGGGTCTTGGCATTGATTTACCAGCCGCTCACAGAGTTCGACCAGTCGATAATGAAATATCCAAACATCGCTCGCTATCCGGGTGGTGCCTCGAACGACATGATACCCAATCTTCAGCACCCAGAGAATCCGTTACCACTGCTGAAGAAGATGCCTAGCGCCGTGCCAACGCCTACCGATTAGGAGCACCAAAAGCGTCGCCGTAGCATCGGAGGTGATTCAGCGATCGACATCGTGCCTTTTGTTGGTTTCTGCGTTTAACAAGTCAACAGCACGTGGAAGTAGGTGGAGACTAATTAGGTGGAGACTAATAGAGTTGGGAAATGACCGATAGCCGGAGGCGAGGCTACGGTCCGGCCCCAGCCGCTCAGAGGGTGTGAAATGGGAAACCCCAGACTGCGAATATCTTCTTTATCTTTGCGTCTCGAGATGAGACGAGTGATAGCCTCGTGGTTAGGTACGTTATCGATTGTGGCTGGATGCGCTTTAAGTGCACCGTATGTAAACTGCCAAACGCAGCCAGTAGGGGAGAACGCGCAATTGCAAACATCATCGCAGGATCCAGCCCCGGCGAACTCATCGCCTTCTATGCCTGCCGAAAGTGGATGGAATGTGGATCTGAGTCCTTACATCTGGTTTGCTGGAACTCACGGGACTGTTGGTGCGTTTGGCCGCGACGCCAGTGTTCACGCCAGCCCCTCAGACCTGCTCTCGCATTTCGATTTTGGAATAATGGGTGCTTCTCAAGCCCGTTTTAATCATTTCCTACTTTCTGGTGATCTGGTATGGATACGGCTTTCGGATAGCACTGCGCTACCGTTCCCCGGTCTCAGCGCTACTTCGGTCGATGTACGTGTAGGCCAGCTTGTGTGGACGTCCAAGGTCGGTTACCGCTTGATTGACCGCGTGAAATTAAAAGCCGATGCCAATGTCGGCGTACGATATTGGCATCTCGGGCAAACATTACGCTTTAACCCTTCCATCCTCGGTCAGAATATCAGCCCTTCGCAAAGCTGGGCAGATATCGTAGTCGGTGGACGCACCGAGTTTCCCTTCGGACCGAAAGCCTCGATTAGTGCCCTGGGCGACGTAGGCGGCTGGAACGCCACCGCAAAGCTGGACTATCAATTTGCTGGCCTGCTGAATTTCAAGGTCAGTCCAAAGTGGACCGTAAGTGCTGGTTATCGCTACCTGTTTGTGGATTATCGCACTGGACGCTCGATCTACAACCTGGTAACCACTGGTGCGGTGTTAGGCGCGACTTACACTATCGGAGCAAACAACACGAATAAGTAGATTTGGTTGGAATTGTAGTCGGCATGTGGTTGAAGCGTTGGAAGATTCCAGCACTAAGCCGTTCCAGGGCCGCGTTAAGGAATCTCTGCTGCTGCGGACCCATTGGAGCATAGCCACGGTCGGGCGATGGGTTACGAGCGACAAGCACTCCGCTCAAAGCGTTAACGCCTGCAGAAAACAGACCCCATTTGAAACCGGAAGCTAGGCAGGTTCATCTCAGGACCTCCCGGGCTTCCTCACACTGAATGATTCTTTCGGAAGTATTCCGTTGTGTGTTCCCGAGTCGGGTGAGTGCAGATGGCGCTGAGTTCACCATGACCTATCCTGCGCGCCTGGACTTCGTCCTTACCGGCAGCAGTGTCGAACATCCACTAGCCTGGCTGTTTGCTTCAGCGGAACTGGAAATCGCGAAATTGTGCGCGCCACCGTAAGAATTTCTTCATCGGATTAGCTTTTGTTCGCAAAGATTCATGTCTGTTTTTTGCATGACTCCGCCTTCATTCGGTCCCCAAATACTTGCACCAAAGCAAGACATGCCTGCGGGGACTATGCGGCCTCGCGCTCAACCTCGATCTGGCCCCGGCGAATGGCTCGTATGAAGGCCGCATGATCCTGCTCGGCCTGGTCCGCATACGCTTTGCTGAAAGACGCTATGGCCTTGTCGATGACGTCGCTCTTCCCCATGTAACCGGCCATCATTGCGGGATCACCTGAGCGGGCGTGGGCACGAGCGAGTGTCCATCCGCAGAGCGTGGCGTAATCGAACATGGTGGCAGGGTTAAACAGCTCCACCAACGGCTTGATTTTCATGTCACGCAACTGGCGAATGTAGAAATGGCGTCCGCCCTCGCCCTGTGTCCATCCCAGGAAGATATCGCTCGCCGCCTGCATCAGGTGCTG
>JBPYDQ010001059.1:0-4041 GCA_051986135.1 Terriglobales bacterium
CCTCGGTGGCGGATTTCAGTCGTGGATTAACCGATTCCTGCAGGAAGGCGTGGCCTACCCATTCATGGTTCCAGTGCTAAAGTGGGTCGTCCTGCCACACGCCACGGCGATCGCGTTCCTCGTAGCTTACGGAGAGTTGGCGATTGGGATAGCGCTGGTATTCGGAATTTTGGTGAGAACCGCGAGCAGCTTCGGCCTTGTGTACATGCTCTCCCTGTTGTTCTCTTCCAATTATCCTGGTGCTCGGTTCCCTCTCTGGCAGTATTTCGGAGCCTCGCTGGACCATTCGGTGCTCGCCCTTTGCTTCATCACATTCATTGGCAGCTGCAGCGACAAGTTTCTTTCAATCAGGGAGTACCTGCCGAATCGAATTTACCACAGCCACACTGGTTGACATCCAATTCGGCGGTGGGTCGTCTCGATCAACCGGCCTAGTTCAAAGGCACCCGAAAGGAGAAAGGAAAGTGGCCATCAGCTGCAGCTATCCTACGCGAGTTGCGATTCACATCACAAACATAGTGAGTGAGAATAACCTGTGACCTTTGCGGGGCTGAAGATATTGCCGTGGTTAACAATCTTGATCTTGGACCAAGATGCGGAAACGGACCCCGTCGACAGTCAAGAGTAAAGTCGAGAGACCTCACCGGCGGGACGGACCAACAGCATTCCGATTCGTAACGAGACCAATAGGTGATGGCCCGGCGCATTCCGCAGGGTTCTGAGGTGGACCAACCCGATTCAACTGGAACCGAGGACGTTCGCATGAGTGATGCCCACAAGCATACAACTCACGCTGTCGTTCCGTTGCAGTTGCACAACTGGCTGGGGCGTGTTCAGCTAGACTTAGTTTCGTATCACACTCGCATCGACAGATATACTCTAAAAGGTGTTCGCGACGGGAAACCAGCTCGAGAGAAGTGCTGGCTGCACTGATGAATTGAAAAGGCCTTGGATTAACGCAATGCAATACGAAGCGCTGAAGGCTACTCGGAACGCGATAAGACGCTCGCGCCGCGACTACATGAACGTCGGAGGACTGCGAGACCTGATGCTCCGAGGGAAGAAAACTAAGATCCGTCTCCTTTCAGCTCGATAGACAACAAAGCCCCGAGAAATGTACCGGCTATTCCGCTGCCTTGAATGCATCTGCGGGATCAAGCAAACAGCTCTTCTAGAAGGCTCCATCAGGCGAATGCTGCTCTTACGTCCACAAAATACGCAGGTTTGTCGAATAATCTCTGATCCTGGGGGATGGAGCATGGCCGATTTGATGAGAACCACCAAGTCGGAACACAGCTTAAATTCTCACCGCTTCGTCTCACGCCAGAATGTTGGCGGCGTGGAATCGCAAGATTACTCGTTACTGCAAATTAGTTTTCTTTGCTCCATAGCAACGCCTGGGAATCAAACCGTAAGCAGGTTCTTCGCTCAACGATCCAAATGGTTAGCGCAGGCTAGCCCAATCAAATTTTCCCTGTGTCATCGAGCTGTAAAGTAGTTGTCAATTGTGTGTCGCAAGGTGATGACATTCTCCAGAAATGATGTTTTGGCGCATTGTTTACGCCAAGGGCACAGTACACTTTTCAGACCCTTGCTGCTGGCGAACGGACTTATAGCCCACGCCGTGTAAGTCGCCGCCTGCTGTGGTGTTTTGTGTACGTGCTATGTCGAGGATCGAGGACAGGGTGGCAAAGAGTGTCGGGAGAAACATCAGCATCGGAAGACAGAATTATGAACCAACTATAACTCTTAGCTCCTCAGACATTTCGAGGTTTTCGAGAGGCACTCGTATCGGAAGGGAACCAATCACCGCTCGACAAAGGCTGGCTGCCGGGGGGATCGCTGGGTGGACAGCACCTCAAGGATTCCCAAGTCGCTTACCAGTAGGCGGAATTCATCCCCGGAGAGGGCGTCGCGATCGCCAGCAGGTTGCGCGGGAACTGGTCAAGGGGAATGCCTCCCGCAGCGGCTGTCCCGTCCATTCCGCAGTTGAGTGAGCGGTCGCGTTGAAGTGGACAATGCGACGCCGGTCACCGGCCAACAATTCCGATGCCAGGCGATGACCGTCTGGTGTGGAACGATAGCCAGCCCTGAGCACCAGTCGCTCCAAATGCCGGACGGCCAGACCAACAACAGACGGTCAAGGGGAGTCCACTTGGGACGCTTTTCGCAGAACGACGCAACACGTCGATCTGGTGCCGCAGAGCCAGGTTCTCCCTGTCGAGGGCGGCTTGAACGCAGTGGGCAATGAAAGCCGTAAGAAAAATGAGAAAAATGACCTTAAGCAAAGGGTAATTCGTGAAAAAAGTTTAATTCTCAGCCGCTCAGACAGATCGAGATTTGCGACAGGCACAAGCGTCCGGGCTGTCCCTGTCGAACCTTCCAAGTCCAAAACCAGCCAAACCCCTTACGACGCCAGGCCACAACCGTGTCTGGCTTGACGAGGACCAACGCCGAGCGCCAATTGCGCCAGAGGCGGGATAAAGAAACCCAAAGAATGCGATCGGTGGAAGTTAGTTTCGGGCGCTTCACCGAGCGTTGCAGCACGCCGATTTGATGGCGCATGGCCAAGTTTTCGAGTTGCAGGTCCACTCGGGAACGGAGGATGGAACATAGGGTGACGAAGAGAACGAGCAGAGAACTAGGCAACGCAGGAGATCACTCGCAACGAGGTCTAACTCCTGTCGGCTCAGACCTTTTCCGATTTTCGACAGGCACAGTTGGTGATTGCTCAAGTGCTCGGGGTTGATGATCCAGAGGCAGGACGTCTCAAGTTGGTCCAAATTGTCATCAACATCGGTCTCAAGTCACGCCCTTCAGCTTTGGGCTTGGGTCTGGGAGCAACCGAGCGTATTGTGACGGGAGGATTGGACGCGGGCCGCGCAGCCAACGAGACCCGCCGACTAACCGCCTTGGGCCATCGCAGCGTGCTTACTCTTTCATTATGACGAACTCTGGTTTCATGAAGCGAAATGAAAAATATACCGTTGTTTACACCGACCCGAGTTGGGCGCTAGGAACTGACGGGCGGGTCGACCCATCACGAGCCACCATTGAACAGGAAGTCCTCAGTGATGGCGTTGAACTACGCTTCGGATCAGCGGACAACGGACGCTATAGCACCAGCGGGCCCAAGTTTGAGTCAGTCCTGGCGGGAGCCGACGGCCTAGTGATCTCACGCTGCTCAATAAATGAGCAAGTACTTGCGGCGGCTGGTGCCAAACTCAAGGTTGTTTGCCGCCAAGGAGTAGGATTTGACAATCTCGCCCCAGATCTTCTCAGGACACATGGGATTATTGGTTTTAATATTCCCGATTATTGTATCGACGAAGTCACAACTCATACACTGGCTCTGTTGTTGTCACTCGAGCGCGGCCTGATGACTCAACACTTGACTTTGTCGCATGGCCGGTTCGATGTTTACGCTGGCGGAGTGCCACGCCGGTTACAAGACTGCACTGCCGGAATCGTGGGGTTTGGACGAATCGGAAGAGCCGTGGCAGCGAGACTGCGCATGTTCTACAAGAACGTGATCGCGTGCGACCCGAATGTCTCAAGTGAACTCATGCTTGCCTATGGCGTGGAGAAAGTGAGCTTCGAACGCCTATTGGAACTTGCGGATGTTGTTCTTCTGCATTGCACGCTGAATGAGACAACGAAGAGCATAATCAACAAAGTAGCACTTGCCCGCATGCAGCCAACAACTTTACTAATCAATACGGCGCGAGGGGCTTTGATTGATGCGCGAGCTCTGTTCGAAGCTCTTGAGCGAGGCGAAATCGCGGGTGTTGGACTCGATGTATTTTCTCCCGAAGATCCTCACGACGATGTTTGGTATGAACGTGTTGTGTGCCATCCCGACTCTCTGGTAACGAGTCATCGTGCGTATCTCTCGCATCAATCAGAGATCTGCCAAAGGCGGAGGGCGGCGGAAGGAATTCGATACGTCCTTCAGACGGGCCGGCCTCCGATCTCTGACTTGTCGATCTAATTGCGGTCGATAGGTACCCTCTAGCTGGATTGAAGCAACAAACTGCTATT
>JBPYDQ010001060.1:0-2882 GCA_051986135.1 Terriglobales bacterium
CAGTCGAGACCAACGTTTATGCCACCAGCAAGCCAGACGGTGACTTGGTGTGGACTGGCGTCAGCGATTCGTTCAATCCAAAATCGGCCAAGAAGGTGGCCGATGGCTTAGTGAAAGAGATTCCGAAACAGATGGAGAAGGACGGCTTACTGCCGAAAAGCTCTACCGCGAAGTAATGCGCTCTTCGCGCTAAACGATCGCCTGCAACTTGTTCCCCTGGACTACATAACGATTGTTGTTGAATCGGGTCATGAACCGCCCCGGATCATTATGCTCCCGCGCAGCTGACCAAAATACGCGATTGCGCTCACCGACGGTGTCCCCACGTTCGGATCCTCAAGAAATCTGGGCGATCCCATCCCCTAGCACAGAAGTTCGAATCCACGGGCTACAATTGGCATCACGATGGCCCACCAATCATCTCCTCCAACTTTTGGTCTCGTTGCCGGGCTTGGGGTCGGCGCGGGTGTCTTCTACTACAGGTCACTGGTCAGTGCGCACCTTGCTCGCGCTCTGTCGCCCAGTCTTCTCATGGTTCACGCCGATGTTCGTCGGGTGATGGGTCTTGCTGCCGCCCGCGAGGCTCAGGAGCTAGCGGAGTATCTGACCGGCCTGCTTCGGCGACTGGCAAACGGAGGAGCGAAGATTGCCACAATCCCTGCGTTCTCGCCTCAGGTGTGCGCCCAAGAACTAGACGCAAGCTCTCCCCTTCCGCTCATTAACATTCTGGATGTCATTGTTGATGAGGTTGTGCGGCGCAGGCTTCAGCGGATTGCTATCTTCGGGGCACGGGTCACAATGGAAACCAAATTGTTCGGCAGGCTGGAGAATCGTGCCGAGGTTGTCTCCCCAAGAGCGCAAGAGATGGATCGGCTAAACGAAATCTACGTCAGAATTGTGGAAACGGAACAAGCCTCGCAAGGGGATTACGAAACGCTGCGAGATCTAGCTCACACGCTCGTCGAGCGCGAACGCCTGGACGCGATTCTTCTTGCAGGCACCGATCTTTCGTTTGTTTTTAATCCGGGCAACACGGATTTTCCACATCTGGACGGAGCCCGGGCACATATCGATGCAATCATGAATCAGATCGCACCGTCCTGATTGAGCCACCTGGGCCGACCGGGACACGACACAAGCATGCCGTTCGCCGCTTCTTGTACACACGCGGTCCGGTGGGATTGAAGGAACTTCGAGAAGGATTGCCGACAACTTCGGATAACAGGTGGAGTGGAGTCCGACGGAGGGGCAGATCATGATGGTCAGCGGTCCGCAACCGAGGTAAGGGATAGCCACCGCGCGCGCCGCGGGATTTTACCTTGGGTCAGGAATACCTTCCAAAGTTTGGCGACTACGGCAGTGGCTTCCTGAACCGATGTCTCCTGAAGCGATGCATTCCAGAACCGAAACCGGTGGCGCCAAGGACCTCGCCTGAACTCTCAAGTGCTTCAAAATCTGTCCGTTACTGAGTCGATGCAGTGCCCAGTGGGGCCCTCTTGAGAGGCCGCTTTGTGGTATAATTTTTCTAGTCGTCATCGATCCTAAGTATTAGAGATTTCAATAACTTGAAGTGGTTTTTGCAGCTTCAGGCGAAGGGGAATCATGACGAGATTTCCAGCCCAAAAGTTCCAGGCGTTAGCGACAAAAATTCGGGACATTTTCGCGGAGCGGAATGGCCACCAAAGAGATTAATACTTCCATCACAGAAACCAAAACCAAAAACGGCAACGCGACTCCGATCAATGGAGGCAACGGCAACAGCATCAACGACTACACCGCAGAGTCGATTAAAGTCCTCGGCGGCATGGAGGCGGTGCGCAAGCGTCCGGCGATGTACATCGGATCGACGGGCGAGCTTGGGCTGCATCATCTCGTGTATGAAGTTGTGGACAACTCCGTGGACGAGGCGCTTGCCGGGTTTGCCACCAAGATCGATGTCACCATTCACGACGACAACTCCATCACCGTGGTCGACGACGGACGCGGTATTCCCGTCGACGACATGGAAATCGATGGCGAGAGAGTCTCCGCCGCGCAGGTGGTGATGACCAAGCTGCACGCCGGCGGAAAATTCGATACGTCCACCTACAAGGTCTCGGGCGGACTTCACGGTGTGGGTGTTTCCTGCGTGAATGCACTCAGCGAAGAGCTGGAACTGGAAATCTGGCGTGATGGTGCCACTTGGCAGCAGACTTATTCCAAGGGCGAGCCCACCAGCCAGCTGAAGAAGACCGGTGTTGCCAAGGTGAAGACGGGAACCAAGGTCCACTTCCTCCCCGACACATCGATCTTCACGGTCACCGAATACAACTACGACACCCTGGCGCAGCGGTTGCGTGAACTCGCATTCCTCAACAAGGGACTGCTGATCACGCTGACCGACGAGCGCACCATCGACCCCAAGACCGGAGAGGCGAAGCGCACCGAGTTCAAGTACAACGGTGGAATCGCGGAGTTCATCAAGCATCTCAACCGCGGCAAGCAGATGCTGCACGATAAGCCGATTTATATGGAGGACGATCGCAACGGCGTCCACATGGAGATCGGGCTGCAGTACAACGACGCGTACTCAGAAACGATTTTCAGCTTTGCCAACAACATCAACACCATCGACGGCGGGACGCATCTTTCCGGCTTTCGCACGGCGTTGACGCGTACCATCAACTATGCTGGCCAGCAGATGGGATTGTTTAAAGACGTCAAAGAGAATCTGACCGGCGATGACGTGCGCGAAGGCCTGGTTGCGGTGATCAGTGTAAAGCTGTCGCAGCCGCAGTTTGAAGGGCAGACCAAGGGCAAGCTGAATTCTGATATCGCAGGCACCGTCACTCAGTTCGTCAACGAGCGACTGGGGGCGTTCTTTGAACAGAACTCCACAGTCG